>CACXHH010000140.1 GCA_902767455.1 uncultured Eubacteriales bacterium | reverse complement strand
TGCGGTGACAGGGTGATGAGCGTGAACGGAACGGAGATAACCTGCGCTTTCGACATTTCAAAGGCGTTAAAGGGTTATAAATCGGGCAGCGTTACAGTCGTGATAACTCACGCAGGCGAAACGGTTATAAAGGAAGTGACGCCGAGAGTTGACCTTTCGGGGCGTTGTAAGCTCGGGCTGTTCGTCCGCGACGGGCTCGAAGGCGTAGGAACGGTGACTTTCGTCAAAACCGACGGAACTTTTATGTCGTTAGGTCATCCAGTGAGCGACGACGACTCCGCCGTGCCGGAAGTCGTCGGCGGAAATATCTATCGTTGCTCCGTTTACGGCGTGATAAAAGGCGAGCGCGGCAAGGCGGGAGAGCTTAAAGGGCTTATGACGGGAGAGAAGCCGATAGGAAAGCTCGTCGGCAATTATCCGCAAGGTCTTGTCGGTAAACTCAACGACGATTTCAAACTCGAAAATCTCGATAAGATAGAAGTCGGAGAAGGTAAGATGGGCAAAGCAGAGCTTATTTGTTGCGTTGACGGAATGATGACGAAGAGTTATTCTATCTCGATAGTAAAAGCCGACTTGAAAGAAAAGACTGATAAAAACTTCGTAATAAAAGTCAACGATAAAGAGCTTATTTCTCTTACCGGCGGGATAGTTCAGGGAATGAGCGGAAGTCCTATCGTTCAGGACGGAAAACTCGTCGGCGCGGTGACGCACGTCTTTATAAACGATTGCTCGCGCGGCTACGGTATCTCCGCGCAGAATATGCTCAAAGTTATGAAATAAAAGTTAATGAACGGCGAAAGGTATTGCTCTCGCCGTTTTTCGTTTACGGGCGGCGGGTATATCCGTTTAAAGAGTTTAATATAATAAATCGGGATTTTTTAGATATGAATATTTCGGTTTATCTGAAAAAAGCGAACGAACGCAAGATATTTGCGTTTACGCTTTTGGCTACGCTCGTCGTCGGATTTATATGCGGGCTGTTTTTGAATACGATCCTTGAAAAACTGTTCGCGACGGATAACGTTATTGCTTTCTACACGGACGCGCTCACCGGGCGCGGAAGCTTTGCGGGGGTGTTTTTTATGCGCCTGTTTTCCGACGCGTGCGTTACCGTCGTGTTTTTCGGAATATCTTTCGTGGGCGTTGTTTTTCCGCTTTATTACCCGTTTTTGTTTTTCCGCGCGTACGCGCTCGGAACGTTTGCCGTTGCGTTCGTAACTCATTTCGGTATAAGCGGCGTTCTCGTCTGGTTTGCCGTCGTGACGATCCCCGAAATAATAACCGATTTTGCGCTCGTCGCTTTTGCCGTTCTTGCGAGATCGATAAAGTCAAAATGCGAAAAGGATAAAAAAGAAAGACTGTATATATTCGTTGCGTGTCTTGTCGCCGAGCTTGCCGCGTCGTTGCTTTCGTTGCTCGTTCTGCTGGTATTTTTAAGACCTTTGTTTCTTTCTTATTAGTTTTTCGTATACTTTTCTTTATTTTACTCACACTTATTAAAAAGGAAGGTAATATGAAGAAATTTTTGATTTTTACAGCGATTATCGCAATAACTATATGCGCGCTCGCGTTTCCCGAAAGGCGCGGGAGTTGCCTTGAAGCCCGGGCAAAATCGGCGTATCTTATGGATTACGACAGCGGCACCGTCGTATACGCGCTGAACGAGAAAAAGCGCTTGCCGATAGCGAGCATGACCAAGATGATGCTTTTGAATCTCGTTTTCGAGAAGGTGGAAGAAGGCGAGTTGAGCCTTGACGAGAAAGTGACCGTCAGTAAAACGGCTTCGGGAATGGGCGGCTCGCAAGTGTTTTTGCAGGCGGATAAAGAGTATTCGGCAAGCGACCTCGTAAAGAGCGTTATCGTAGCTTCCGCGAACGACGCTTCCGTCGCTCTTGCCGAAAGGCTTTACGGCTCAGAAACTTCCTGCGTTGAAGTTATGAATAAGAAAGCTGCCGAATGGGGGCTTGACGACACGCTTTTTTCTAATTGTACTGGTTTGACTAAACCTACGCAGTATTCGTGCGCGCGTGACGTCGCGTATATGCTTCGCCGACTTTCGTCGCACGAAAAGTATTTTGAATACAGCAAGATTTGGCTCGACGAGTTGACTCATCCCGACGGGCAAAAGACGACGCTCACCAACACGAACAAGCTTTCGCGTTTTTATAACGGTTGCGACGGCGGTAAAACGGGTTACACTTCGGAAGCCGGTTTCTGCCTTGCGGCGACGGCAAAACGCGGAACGATGCGCGTCATAGGCGTTTGCATAGGCGCGGAAGACTCCAAAAAGCGCTTTGCCGACGTTTCGGAAATGTTCGATTACGCTTTCGATAATTACGAACAGAAAACTATTCTCGATAAAGACGACCAGCCGCAGGAGAGTGTTCAAGTTTTCGGCGGAAAGCAAAACTGCGTTTTCGCTCGTCCGTCGTGCGACGTAAACGCCTTTATGAAAAAGGGCGAAAAGAAGGATTATACGGTAAAATACGAGCTTTTCGATAAGGTGAGCGCGCCCGTTATATCAGGTGACGTCGTCGGAAGCGTTACCGTCTACGAGAACGGCGTTGAGTATAAAAAGGTCGATCTCGTGGCGGCGGAGAACGTTGAAAAGCAGACGTTTACGGACGTCGTTACGAAGTTCGGCAAGGAATGGTAATTGTGCTTAAAGTTGAATAAATACGTCATAATTCGGGCGAAAACGACGAAACGAACTCGTTTTCGCCCTGTTTTTTATGGTATATTCTTTTCGTGACGTGCGTACGGGCAATGCCCGTAAATACTTATAAGGAGTAAAATATGGAAGTTAAATAT
>CACXHH010000139.1 GCA_902767455.1 uncultured Eubacteriales bacterium | reverse complement strand
CTGTTTTTTTTATTCAAATCAATATTCGCTGTAAAAAATCGGCTGTCGCAAATCGTAATTATCAACTTGCGACAGCCCCTTTTTATCAACCCCTGTCTTTAGCGACGACGCCGCTTGCGCGGAACTCGGAAGATTTCGAGTTATCCGTCCAAAGCACTCGTCTGTCGTCTTTTATTATCGTTTTCGCCGAGCCGTAGTTCTCGTTGACTTCGTTCGGCGCGTGGCTCATAAGCTGAACGTAAGCGTAAGGTCCGTCCTGCGAGCCGACGTTGTTATCGAACCCGATATATATTTCGTACGAAACCATATATCTGTAACCGTCGCAGCCTTCGCCGCGGTCGGTTATCGTGACCTTATTGACTACCCGCTTAACGTTGTTGTCGTTATTGATATAGTAGTCGCCGTCGTTTATGAAGAACGCGAGATAAGTTCCGTTCCAGCCGTAGCCGAAATCGCCCTGCCATACTTCCATCTCAACGTGCGTCTGGTCGTTCCACTTATCGCCCGTCATCGCAACGTGCGAAAGATATTGCACGAAGTTTATATACAGTCCGTCGCTCGAAGCGTAGCCGCGATAGTCGTAGCGATCGGGCGCGTCCGAACGGACGGTAAGTTCGTTCCAGTCCGTCCACTTATCAAACGTAAACGCCCCGTCCTTTTCGACTGCGCCTTCCGCGCGGAAGAGCGTTGATTGGGCGCTGTCCGTCCACAAAACGCGTTTGCCGTCTTTGACTATCGTCATGGCGTTTTCGTAGCCGTCGTTCGTCGCCGCGGGCGTAAAACTCATGACTTTGACGTAGGCGTAAGGTCCGTCGTGAGAGTTTACGTTGTTTTTGAACCCGATATAGATTTCGTAAGACACGGTATAGCGGTAGCCGTCGCAGCTTTCGCCGTGGTCGGTCACAGTCGTCTTATGGATAAACTGCGTGACGTTGAAGTTATTGTTGATATAGTCGCTGTTATCCGTGAAGAAGGCAAAATACGTGCCGCTCCAACCGAAGCCGAAGTCGCCCTGCCAGATTTCCATTTCGATATGCGTGCAGTTTTCCCACTTGTCGCCTGCGGACGAAGCGACTATCTTATCGAGATACTGTTCGACGTTGAGATACAGCCCGTCCGAAGAAGCAAAACCGCGGTAGTTATAGCGGCTCGGCGCGTCGGAAGTTATCGCGAGATCTTCCCAAGCCGTCCACTCGGGGAACTTGAAGAGCGTGAATCCTTCGGGAGTAAGTTTATAATACTCGTTCGGGTTCTTCGGGTAATGAAGGTCGTTCCAGAGCCAGTCCTGCCCTTCCATACGTCCTTCCCTGTCACGGCGGTCGTAAACGTACGCGCTTTCGTTGGGCGTCTTTATCGCGAACGCGAGCGGCAAGACCTGCGGGGCGCCTTCGAGTCCGAGCGTCGCGTACGGGACCATTATCTCGTAAATATATTCGTACTTATAGCCGTAGCCCGTTTGCTCGGGAAGCGTCGTTATCTTTACGTTTCCGTACACTGCGCGGCTGACGGGGATATAGTCGCCGTAACCGTTCATGCCTATATCCGTTTCAAAGCCGCCGTCGACGTCGAAGCCGACGCGAACTATCCCGTCTACCGAAATGTCGGCGGAGGAAACGTTCTTCGTGTTGAACAAAAGCTCTACGCCGTCGTTGCTCCACAAGTTGTCTGAACCGCGCGACAAGACCTTGTCGAACGTTTTTATCATTACGTAAACGCCGTCGACGCCGAGTTGAGCTTTAAATACGGCTCTGTCGTAAGGATTGCCGTTGTCTGATTGAACTTCCGAAAGCGTTATGCTTTCGCCGACGTAAGAAGCGTCGTCAAAGTCGCAGGCAAGTTCTTTTGCAGGGGTATAGTCGAGCCCGATATCCACGAAGCCGTTTTCGTTTACCTTGGCGTAGCCCGTAGGCGCGCCGTGGCTCATGCCCTTTACGGTAAACCAGGAACGCGAAGTGTCTTCGCGATTGTTTACGTTATTGAACGCCGGCATGACGGCGACCTGTTCGGGAGCTTCGGTCAAAAGCATCGAAGCCCACGGCACGAAAGTTTCGACCGCGTAACTCGAAGCGCCGCCCGAAACGTTGATGTCGCCGTAAACCTTAGCGGCGGTGAGAACGGGGAAGCACCCCCTGACCCACGGATAGTTACCTGAGCCCGTGTATCTGCCGAACCACGTTTCGTTTTCGCCCGTGGCGTTGATACGCACCTGAATCATGTCTTGGCGCGTGTGCGAGCTCGCGTTGAGCGCCGAAAGCGTCATACTGCGTTCGGGGTCGGGATCGATATAGTATTCTACCGAGTCGTTTTCAAAGAACTGTTTTTCCGTCGAATAGTAGACGCTCACGTCGTCCACGAACGAGTAAAGATACAGCCCGTTTACGCCTATATGCGCCCACGTAGTGACGTTTATGCCCGAATTGGTTTCGGTAAAAGTCACGCTGTTATCGCCGTAAACGGCGTCCTTTTCGCCGTCTATCTTCGTGCCGTTATCGAGCGTTATCTTATCGCCGTCGGAAGGAGCCGCCGGCGTTAAACGCTCGTCGCTTCCCGCCGAAGTTTCCTTTGCGAGAATAACTATCTCGCTTATCGAAGTATCTTCCGTCAGCCCTATTTTCACGCTCGTAGCCGCCACGTCGTTGAAAAACGCGGTTGCCGCCGTCCCGGGTATCTTCGTTTCAAATCCGCCCGCGTCGACGTAACGGTATTCGGGAGCTACCTGCGTATAGACCGTTTTGTCGCCTGCGGTGACGTTTATTTTTCCGCCCGAAAGCTCGTAGTCGGCGCTGTCGTAGACCATTACGGCGCACACGAGATATTCTTTATCGAGCGTAAAAGTTATTTCGGAATTCGCGCCGCCGGCATATTCGAGCGACGACACGTCGTAGTAGCTGTAATTGATAACTCCG
>CACXHH010000138.1 GCA_902767455.1 uncultured Eubacteriales bacterium | reverse complement strand
GGCGAAAATAACGATAGCTACGAATGGGCGGGCATTACCTGTCTCGGCGACGCCACCATCGTTCTGGAAGGCGAGAACAGCGTCAAGGGCTTCTTTGAAGACTTTTCGGGTATTTACGTGCCCGAAGGCAAAACGCTGACCATCGAGGGCGAAGGAACTCTTTCCGCAAGTTCCAACGGCTACGCCGCAGGGATCGGCGCGAACGGGAACAGCGGCTGCGGCAATATCGTCATCAAAGGCGGCGTCATCAACGCGACGGGCGGATCCGGTGCGGCAGGCATCGGCGGATCCGTTTGTTCGCCCTGCGGCGACATCACGATCAACGGCGGCACCGTCACCGCGACCGGCGAGGTGGGCATCGGCGCCGGCAATAAGGATTCCTGCGGCGACATCACGATCAGCGGCGGTACCGTGACCGCAACCGGCGGAAACAACGGAACAGGCATCGGCAGCAGCTTTGAAGGTTCCTGCGGCGCCATCACGATCAGCGGCGGCACCGTCACCGCAACCGGCGGAGACGACGGAGCGGGCATCGGCAGCGGCTGTGACGGTGAGTGCGGCGACATCACCATCAGCGACGCAACCGTGACTGCAACCGGCGGAAGCAACGGAGCGGGCATCGGCACCGGCGGGGAAGGCACCTGCGGCGACATCACGATCAGCAGCGGAAACGTGACCGCGACCGGCGGAGAAAACGCCGCCGCCATCGGCACGGGTATGTCCGGCACCAGCGGCGACATCACCATTGCGAAAACCGTAGCATCGGTGACCGCGGTCAAGGGAGAGAACGCTCTGAACAGCATCGGCGCGGCCGACAAAGAAAGCACTTGCGGAACGGTCACCGTCTGCGAAGTCGTTTACGAGAACGGTATTACCGACGGCACCTTCGTATACATCGACGCTACAGCCGAGGACGTCGTCGCACTCATCAACGCCATCGGCGCGGTCGAATACACCGAAGAGTACGAAGAAAAACTCGCCGAAGTCAGAAAAATGTACGATTGTCTTTCCGACGAAGAGAAGCAGAAGATCAGCGCCGCAACGCTGAAAAAGCTTACCGACGCGGAAGAAGCTTACCAAGAACTCGAGAACGATGCGATTGCCGGAGAGACGACCGACGTTATCGACAATTTGCCGTCTCTCGACAATATCACTATCGACAGCAAAGAAGCTGTCGAAGCGGCAAGAGCGGCTTACGACGCGCTCACGGACGATCAGAAAAAGAAAGTCGATCCCGAAACGCTCAAAAAGCTCACCGACGCCGAAAAAGAGATAACCGATATCGTAAAAGCGGCTGAAGTTACCGAAACTATCTCCGCGCTCCCCTCTTCCGCCGACGAAATAACGACGGCGAACAAGGAAGCAATCGAAGCGGCAAGAGCGGCTTACGACGCGCTCACGGACGATCAGAAAAACAAAGTCGATCCCGAAACGCTCAAAAAGCTTACCGACGCCGAAAAGGCGCTCGCGACGGCCACCATCACCGAAGAGCTCGACAAACTTCCCGAATCTCTTGACAACATAACGATGGCGGATAAAGAAGCCATCGAAGCCGCGAGAAGGGCTTACGAAGCTCTCAGCGAAGATATGCAGGGCAATATCCCGCAGAGCGTTCTTGAAAAGCTCGAAGCTGCGGAAGATAAGTACGATACTCTTGTCGTCACACCCGTAATTAACGCTATCAACGGTTTGAAGAACGAACAGGAAATCACTCTTGACGACCAAGCCGACGTTCTCGCCGCCCGCGCGGCTTACGACGCGCTCACGGACGACCAGAAGAAGAAAGTCGATCCCGAAACGCTTGAAAAGCTCACCGCCGCCGAAACGGAAATGGTAGACGTAGTAGCGGCTTACGACGTCGAAACCGCCGTCTGGGATCTGCCCGCTATCGACGAGATCACGCTCGACGACAAAGAAGCTATCGAAGCCGCAAGAAAGGCTTACGAAGCTCTCAGCGACGCGCAGACACCCAAGGTCCCGCAATCGGCGCTTGATAGACTGGCTGACGCGGAAGAAACCATCGCGATCATCTCTGCCGTAAACGACTCAATCGAAGCTCTTCCCGAAGAATCTTCCGTCAAGACTTCCGACAAAGAAGCCATCGAAGCCGCAAGAAAGGCTTACGAAGCTCTGAACAACGCGCAGAAAGCGGCTATCTCGGAAAGCACGGTAAGAAAACTCGAAGCCGCCGAAAGCGCTTACAAGGTCGAAGACGTTAAGGCGCTTATCGATAACATCGGCACCGTTGAACACAACGAAGCGAGCAAGGCAAAGATAGAAACCGCAAAAGCCGCCTACGACGCTTTGACGCCCGAAGAACAGGCGCGCGTAACCAACGCAAACGTTCTTACCGCGGCAGAACAAGCTTACGACAGCGGCAACGGCGGAAACAGCGGCAACGGCAGTAATAGCGGTAACGGCGGCAACGAGCCCGCAAAGAGAAACGTTCCCGTAGTTACGGTAGTAGTTCTTTCGATAATCTGCTTAGCTCTGCTTGCGACTATCTGCTACGTTCTCTTCCTTATCGTAAAGGAAGGCAAAGCTGGCAAACCCGGTAAAGACGAGTAAGTCGCCTTTCGCACCCGAAAATCATAACCGAACGCTTTGCTTTTGAAAATCATAACCCAACGCTTTGTTTTTAAAGCTTACCACCCGACGATTTTCTTCTGAAAATCATAACAAAACAAAATAAGGGCTGTCGTAAGACGAAACGATTTCGTCTTACGACAGCCCGATTTTTTTATTTTAACGGGTTTTTTACTGTCGCAAAAAAGCCGTTAAAGTTATATTCGGCTTACGCCGAATTTCGCATTCCTGATTTTTTCCCCTATCGGCTCGGCTCTTTTTCTCTTCTTGACAGAATACATTTTTTCGTCGGCTTCGCGTATGAGCGCTTGGTCTTTTCTTCTTTCTCCTTCATTGTTATCGCTTCCGTAGTGTTTTTCGCGTCGGTATTCGTACAGACGCCCGCCGATCGCCTTATACTCTTTGAGCGCCCGTTTTAACGGCGTATTTTACGCGTTAATCGACTTATAGCCCGACTTTTCGTCGTCTACCGTAATACGACCGCAACTTTTATCGGTTAAATTATAATACTCTTTGCCGCCCTTTGTCAAAGAAACTCGTATAAAATATGAAAATAATTTCAGTTTCGTATTTTGTCATTGACGAAACGCCGTATCGCGCGATATAATTTGTCAAGCGCCTTTTAAATCTTTTTTTTAAACACAGAAAAAATGAACGTTATATAAGTTACCAATGTTCTCCGTTCCAAACAAAAAGGACTTGGAAAATCAATCCAAATCCTTGTTTGTTGACGGTTTGAAAGTGCAATTACCATTGAATTTTAGTTTTTTGTAAAATCCCTATGGACCGCGCGCTTATCGGGGCGATTTTTTGTGTGTCCTACGCCAAAAAACATTATTTGCTACTGAATTTGCTACTGAAAATAATTCTCATCGCGTGATTTGTACTGTCCAAAAAGCACACGGCGGAACCGAATACAGCGTATTTATCAAAGCTTGGCGTGATGTCGGAATATTGGGAATAATACATGCCATCTTTATTTGAAAAAATTTGAGAACCGCCGTAAGTGACCCAAATTTCTTGATTTTCCAATGCTGCTTTATCTGAGGGCATGGTATAACTTTCCAACTTGCCTTCCAGCGAGGAAACATCCAACGACCCCAAATAAAAATCGCAAATAACATCATGATTTGAGCTCAAATCATAGGCTTTATGCGGATGTGCGCTGAAACTGCGTGCATAAGCTTCATCGGAAGTACTTTCCGTTCCGCTTGCGATCCCCGCCAACGCTTCGTTCGCGTCTAAAAACTTGGTCAATTCCGTTTCGCCGTCCGGAGCCGCTTTCAGGTGCTTTGATACATGCTTTGCTTGAACGCGCCAAGATTTTTGGCCACCAACAAACGTCATGCTTGCGCTTTCATAATATTCATTGATCGGCCCTGTATAGGCAACTTGAGAAAGCGTCCCGGCGAAAATGGTGGCGAGCATGAGAATGGCGGCAAAAACCGTGTTTCCGATGGATACTTTCTTTTTAAACACCGCCTTGGGCAATATGATATGGGCGGCAAACAAACACACGCCCAACACCGCAGCGACAATCGCCATCACAACAAACTTGACAAAGCCGCTGTCGTCAAGCTTTGTAAAATCGGGGCTCGATAAATTGGCTTTCGTGGCGTTGGTCGCAGCAAGAACGGTAAAAACGACAGCAAGGGCAAAGCATAAAACGCCCGCCCAGAGCAAAAGCGTTCTTACCCATTTAGGCATCAACTTCAATGCTTTTTCAGCTTTTAAAGCTTTCTTCTCTTCTTTAGTCATATTAAAATCTCCTTTTAAAAAAAATTAAATTTATATTTATTATACCCCCCCCCCCCGAATTTTGTCAACACTTTCACAAAACTTTCCGATATTTTTTATCGGGCGGAAGCGACGGATTTTTTCTTTTATATAACGGTCCTTATTTGACATACGTCCGTAATAGTCTTATAATAATAGCCGTATAATAATCGTATGGGATATCGCCCGCTTTAAGAGCTTAAAGCCGAGCGGACGAAAAGTAAATTTTCTATCCGTAAAGGTAAATAAAAATGCTCACGTTTTTCATCGCTTTGGTACTTCTTATCGTAGGTTTTATCTTTTACAGTCGGGTAAGCGAAAAGGTTTTTGCCGCCGACGACCGTTTAACGCCAGCCGTCGCCAACCCCGACGGCGTGGATATAACTCCGCTTCCGCGTTGGAAGTCGTTTTTGATAGAGCTTTTAAATATCGCGGGCACGGGACCGATATTCGGAGCTATAAGCGGCGCCCTGTTCGGGCCTATCGTGTTTTTGTGGATAGTGTTAGGCTGTATTTTAGGCGGCGCCGTACACGATTATTTTTCGGGAATGATCTCTTCAAGGCACAACGGACAGTCTATCGTAAGCCTTTCGGGAAGGTATCTCGGCAAAGCCATGGAACTATTGATGCGGGTGTTTTCGATAATTCTTCTGATACTCGTGACGGCGGTGTTCGTGGTGTCGCCGTCGGAGCTGTTGGAAACGCTGACGGGCGGAAACGTCCGCACCTGGATATGGATGATAATCATACTTATCTACTATCTCGTAAGCACGCTCGTGCCCATAGATAAGGTCATCGGCAAGCTTTACCCCGTGTTCGGCGTGATACTCGTCGTCATGGCGGTCGCCGTAATAATCGGAATAGCCTTTAAATCGGAAACTTACCCGATGATAGAGCTTATCGGGAACTTCCGCGACTTTTCCGCTTCAAACGGCTCGCTCCCATGGTGGCCGTTTATGATGACGACGGTAGCTTGCGGCGCGGTGAGCGGATTTCACGCAACGCAGTCGCCCATGATAGCTAAATGTATCAGGAGCGAAAAGGAAGGTCGACAAGTCTTTTACGGCGCAATGGTAGCCGAAGGCGTTATCGCCCTTATCTGGGCGGCGGCGGCAATGGCGTTTTTCAGAGTCGACACCGCCGAAGGCTGGGCGGCGCTCAACGCCGTCGGCGGGAATTCAAACTCGGTAAACGAGATAGCGCGCGGCGTACTCGGCTCGGTAGGAACCGTGCTCGCCGTGGTCGGCGTAGTCATCTGCCCGATAACGAGCGGCGATACGGCTTTGAGAAGCTGCCGCCTTATCGTCGGCGAAATATTCAAGCTCGATCAGAAAAAGGCGTTAAACCGCGTTATTTTAACCTTACCGCTGTTTGCCGTAGTCATAGGCATAAGCGTCTGGAACTTCGTTGACGTAAAGAATTTCAGCGTGCTTTGGCACTGGTTTGCATGGGCAAATCAATTCCTTGCGGCAATATGTCTGTGGGTTTGCACGGGTTATCTTTTCAAAACGAACGCGAAAAAGTATTCTTCGCTCATCACGGCTATCCCCGCGGTATTTATGACGGCGGTCGTCGTCACGTATATTCTGGCGGAGCCGAATATGGCGCTCGGACGCGTTATCCCGTATAATATAGGTTTGTTTGCGGGTATATGCCTGTCGCTTATTCCGCTCGGGTTCTACCTTTATAAACTGTTTACGAAAAAAACTTCCGCGCCCGAAGCGGAAATCAAAACGAAATAGGCGCCTGAAACTGAAAAAGGTCCTCGCGAATCGATCGCGAAGACCTTTTTTTATTAACGGTTTTTTACTTGTAAGCCGAATTACGGATTTTAATCAACGCTTTTCGTGTAAACGGAAATATAAATCATTATTTTATAAATACGTTAAAAACGCGTTTCTTCTTGCAAACGGCGTAAGCGAAAGCGAGCGCGGTGCCGCTGTTTAGGCTTGTAAGCGTTTTACCGACCGACTTATCCGACACGATTTTTTGTTTTGGTTTGTAATCTTCGTCGTAATAAAAAACGCAACAATCGCTGTTGTCGATCATTATCTCGTTGCGTTCGATATAACTTGCCTTGCCGCTTGAAAACATAATTTCGGGCTTGTAAATCTCTTCGTGAGCGGCAAGATGAACTTCTTCATGCAATACCTTCGACAAACTTTCTTCGAGTTCTTCGCGCTCGGATTCGTAAACGGGCGCTTCAGACTTCGTAGAATATTTTATCCGCACGATTTGCGGATATTTTTCTTTTAAGCGCGTAACTACTTCGTGGCAAAGATCGTTGAACTCGCTTCTCGAACCGAAAATAAAACGCGTTACGCCTTCTTTTATAAGCCCTTCGACGATAACCGTGACTTTTTGCGTCAATTCAGGCGTTATCTCTATATCCCTGTGACCTATGAAACAGCAGCTTTCGGCGAACATATACTCTCCTGATACAATATAATTGACCGAAAAAAGTGCGGTATTTGAATTAGCACTTTTCAAGTTCCGTTACCTAAGCTATAATGGAAGGGTAATACAGGTCTGACCATACTCTCCTTGGGCTTTTACGCCCGTCAATAAGACTGTCAGCCGTCCTTCCATTATAGCGTTCGGTTTTTGCAGGTTGGGCTTCGCGTCCGTGTAACGAATCAGATTGAATCGGTAATGGATAAGGTCGGTCGCCTTAATTACTAATTCTTTTCTTGGAGGTTACACTTATGAATGCTGTCGGTATCGACGTCTCGAAAGGCAAATCTACCGTAGCCGTCCTGCACCCGTTCGGAGAAATCGTTGTTTCTCCGTTCGACGTATCGCACAGCCCAAAGGAACTTTCGAAGCTCGTCACACTCCTTAAAACTTTGAACGGCGATACGAAGGTTGTTATGGAATATACAGGTAATTACTATCTCCCAATAGCCCTGTTTCTCCGTAACAACGGTTTTTTCGTTTCTGTAGTCAATCCAATTTTAGTGAAAGATTACAGTACAAAATCTTTAACTGTCCGCAAAGTTAAGACCGATAAAAAAGATGCTCTTAAAATTGCTTCTTTTGCTCTCGATCGTTGGAATGTGCTTTCGCCGTTCTCCGCTCAATCCGAAGCTCGACTTTTACTTAAATCCTACAATCGCCAATACAATCAATACAACAAGCTCAAAATTATATTGAAGAATAATCTTATCGCTCTTCTCGACCAAACTTTCCCCGGCGCAAATACTTTGTTCTCTACGCCGACAAGAAAGTCCGACGGTCATGAAAAATGGGTGGATTTTGTTCTCAAATTTTCTCATTCGGAGTGTATTTCGAAAAAATCTTTCTCATTTTTCCTAAAAAGTTATCTCTCTTGGTGTAAAAAGTTCGGCTACAAATTTTCCAAAAGCAAAGCTCAAGCAGTTTACGATTTCGCGTGTAACTGTTCGCCGTCTTTATCTTTTTCAGACAGTTCAGCTTTACTTGTCTCAAATGCTATAATTCAACTCAACAGTATTAACGAAACACTTGCGTCGTTAGCATCCGAGATGAACAAGATTGCAGCCACGCTTCCCGAATACGACTCTGTTATGTCTATGTTCGGCGTGGGATCCGTTCTCGGCTCTCAACTTATTGCCGAAATCGGCGACGTTTCCCGTTTCCCAAACAAAAAAGCTCTCGTCGGTTTTGCCGGATTAGATGCTTCTCCGTTTCAATCCGGAAACTTCAATCCGCAATCTCGGTCTATTTCAAAACGCGGTTCAGCAGCCTTGCGAAAAACGCTGTTCCAAGTAATGTCCGTCGTTTTGCAACGAGCACCGACGAATAACGTAATATTCCAATTTATGGACAAGAAGCGTTCCGAAGGCAAACATTTCTATGTTTATATGACCGCTGCCGCCAACAAGTTTTTAAGAATTTATTATGCTCGCGTGACGGAGCATTTGAACCTTTTTACAACAACCACCGCTTAGCCGTTTTTATTCATATTTCAAGTCTGCGTTTTTACGGAGGCTTTTTTGTGTTACCGTTTTTTGCTGGGAAAATTTTTTCAATTTCCTTCTTCATTTCTCTTGACTTTTATTTGCAGGTCTTATTAAAAAGAGTGCCGCATCAAAAGACGCGACACCCGTAGTATACACATCTTAAAGCTGCTAGACTTTATCAATGAATTCTGAAAACAGACGATTGAAATAAGACGTATATAACTACCCATAGTTATACGCCTGTTTTGTCGAATTCATTTTATGATAAATCTAGCAATTAAAGGATAGCACAAAACTTGACGAAAGTCAAAGGGCGGAAAGAAAAAATCGTTAAATTAAAAAACGTTTGGAGTAATAAAAATATATTTGACGTTCGTCCGCGGGTATCCCCTATAAAAAAGAGTGCCGCACCCAAAAGATGCGACACCCGTAGTATACACATCTTTAAGTCGCCAAACTAACCAAACTATCATCGCAAACTAAATTATTTGCTCAGACACGCTTGTAAAGACGCATAACACTACCGTTATTATGCGTGTATGACAAATAATTATTTAGTTGTCGGCGACGATAGATTTTTATGTTTGATTAGTTGGCAATTAAAGAATACCACAAAACTTGACGAAAGTCAAAGGACGGAAAGAAAAATCGTTAAATTAAAAAAACGTTTGGAGTAATAAAAATATATTTGACGTTCGTCCGCGGGTATCCCTAAAAAAAGAGTGCCGCACCTAAAAGACGCGACACCCGTAGTATACACATCTTAAAGCTGCTAGACTTTATCAATGAAAACCTTTGACGGTTATTGAAATAAGACGTATATAACTACCGATAGTTATATACCGTCAACAGGTTTTTATTCTCAAAAATAAAATCTAGCAATTAAAGGATAGCACAAAAGTTGACGAAAGTCAAAGGACGGAAAGAAAAAATCGTTAAATTAAAAAACGTTTGGAATAATAAAAATATATTTGACGATCGTCCGCGGGTATCCCTTAAAAAAAGAGTGCCGCACCTAAAAGACGCGACACCCGTAGTATACACATCTCAAAGTCGCCAAACTTCTTTACAGCATGTTTCAAAAAGAGACATCGTAAGTTGAGACATATATAACTACCGTTATAGTATGTCCCTTTTTAAACATATTGAACTGTAAAGAATTTGGCAATTAAAGAATACCACAAAACTTGACGAAAGTCAAAGGGCGGAAAGAAAAAATCGTTAAACTAAAAAACGTTTGAGAGCTTATGATAAATACCGGCGCAGATTATAGGGCGTTTTTGCACGAAAAAGCGGTCACAGGACAACCTGCGACCGCCTTATATATATTACGAATAACGGTTTCAACGACTTTTCCCGACGAAGGCAAAAAAGTGTTAATAAACTTTCAAATCGTCGACTGTGTCGACGAGCTTTATAAGCTCGTTTTTGTAAAAATCCGATTCGTGAGTTTCGCCGTAGCGACGAATGGTGCGGCGCAAAAGACGCGTATATCCCATTATCGAAGCTTTTTTCTCTACTTCGGAAAGCGTTTTTTCGTCCGTCGTGCCGAAGTATTTTGCGAGCGTCGAGCGCCAAATCTTCAAAGTCAGATCGTACGGAATACCGAGAAACTTATACGAGCCCGAATGGTCGAGAACGTGGAAGCCTACGTACGCGTTGAATATCGAGCCGAACTCGAATACGGGATCGCCTACGCAAAGCGTGTCCATATCGATAAGGAGCGCTTCGCCGTCCTGCATCATAACGTTTTTAAGGTGATAATCGCCGTGGAGCATTTTGTTACTTTGCGGAATATCCGAAATAAGCCTGACGAGCTTTGCGCCCGTAACTTCGGGAAGATATCCTGCGGTGAATTTTGCCCACGAAAGCGCCGTTTCCTTCATATCGGGCATGTCGCCGGGCTTGACTTCGGTGGAGTGGATTTTTTTCAATAAGTCCACGTATAAGCCGATTAACTCGTCAAAACGCTCGGGCTCTTCGATTATGAGTTGAGCGAAAGACTTGGCGTTCAACAGCTCGAATACCGAGCCGTAACCGTTGCCGACTTTGGCTACGTCGTAAGAGATAGCGGTAGGGATCCCCAAAACGAACGCCTTTTTGGCAAGCTCGCGTTCGCGGCGGATATCGTCCAGACTGTCGGGGTTTAAATAAACTTTAACTATGGTGTCGGGGTTTATCCTGTAAACTTCGCCGTTAGCGCCGCGGCCGATGACTTCGCACCCTTCCACGTCAATACGGCGATACGCCTTTTCTATCACGGTCATTTCGGTAAAGCCCGTCATATCGAATATCTCGTAGACGTCACTGCAAACGTTTATAAGTTTCAAGTTCTTTACGCTCTTTATAAGCCGAAGGATTATCCTTAAACCCGCGGAAGATATGTATTCGAGTTTTTCGCAGTCGACGACGACGGAATCGGCGGGGTTATTATCTCTTATCCCCGTAATTTCACGCTCTACGGCCGGCGCGTTGTTGGAGTCTATCCTGCCTTCCGGAAAGATAGTAAGTGTTCCGTTTTCGGTTAAATAATTCATAGTACGCTTTTACCCCCGTCGTAGTCTTTCGAGCCTTCGAAAAGCACTTTGATTATAGCTTCGTATTCCATAAACGCCGCCGTATGCGAAAGAGAAGGTCTTAAAGCGTCGGCAATGGTGTAATAATACCAACGTTGTTGCTCTTTATCGGTACAGTTGAAGTGGTTCCACACTTCGTCGCCAACCTCGAGAAACTCTCTGCCTATCGAACGGACGTTGGAGAGCTTATCCCCGAGCCACAGCATTTTGACTGCTTCGTCGGTCGTATTTTTAAGGTGTTCCAAAGACTCTTCCTTGCGTATGCGCCACGTGGCTTCGGGCGGAAGATCCTTTCTCTTGTTTTCCGTTTCGGAAGCGACGAGATCTCCCACTCTTTTGCCGAATTTTTCGTAAATTATTTCGGCGGGAACGGAAGTATCTTCGACGACGTCGTGAAGCACCGCCGCGCAGAGCACGTCTTCGTCGTGCGTGTACGTGGAAACTATCGCCGCCACTTCGCACGGGTGAAGGATATACGGCGTACCGCTCAACTTACGTTTTTGACCTTCGTGAGCGTCAACGGCAAATTTCAATGCAAGTTCAAATTTAGTCAAATGCGTTTCTCCATTGTAAAAATATTTTTTTCGTTTTCGTATTTATAGTCGACTTTATCGGCTATCTTTTTGACCATGAATACGCCAAGCCCGCCGATTTCTCTGTCGTCGGCGGAAAGCGTCACGTCGGGATCGGGCGCGGCAAGCGGGTCGTAAGCCCTTCCGCCGTCCGTGAAGGTTATCGTAAACACCCCGTCGCGAATTCTCATAGAAATTTTGACCTTTCCGACTTCGGGCGCGTAAGCGTAGTGCGCGATATTGACGAACAGCTCTTCAACGGCAATTTTCAGCTTAAAGAGAACGGGCATAGGACATTTTGCCGCCGTAAGGAAGTTTTCAACGTCGCCAAGGCACTTTTCAAGGTTTTCGTCGGTCGCGTCGAGCTCCGTTTCGTAAACGGGTTCGCCGCCGAAAAATTCAAGACATAACATAGTCGTATCGTCAAACTGCGGCGCTTCTCCCGAAAACTCGGCAAGCTTTGCAGTCACTCCTTTTATTATCCCTTCGGGCGAAAGATCTTTGAGTTCGTTAAGCGCAGAAAGCATTCCGTCGAGCTTGAACATCTCGGAAGCTTCGTTCGTCGTTTCGGGCACGCCGTCGGTGTATAAGAATATCTTATCCCCCGCCGACAAGTTTATCTCCACGTCATTGTACTTCATACCCGTCATCGCGCCTATCACCACGCCGTGCTTTGCCGAAAACAGCTCGAAGTTTCCGCCCTTTTTCATAATGGCAGGGTTGTCGTGCCCGGCGTTGGCGGCGGTTATTTTTCCGCTCGATATTTCGAGTATTCCGAGCCAGACGGTGATGAACATTTCGGCGGGGTTGTTGACGCAGATACGGTCGTTCACGAACTCGAGTATCTCGCTCGGCGTACCGCCCATAAGCGCACGTTCGTTGATGATGATTTTGTTTACCATCATAAACAGCGCCGCGGGAACGCCTTTACCCGATACGTCGGCGATGACGAGAGCTAAGTGGTCGTCGTCGATAAGGAAGAAGTCGTAAAAGTCGCCGCCGACCTGTTTTGCCGGCGTCATCGAAGCGTAAAGGTCGAATTCGCTTCTATTAGGAAAAGCGGGGAACTGTGACGGTATCGAGCTTTCCTGAATACGGCTCGCAAGGCTCAATTCGAGCCCGACGCGTTCCTTTTCGGAAATGATTTCGGACAGGCTTTCAACGTATTTAAGGGTAGCGCTTTCCATTTCCGAAACGGAAACCGCAAGCGACGAAATTTCGGTGACTCTGCTGATATTTTCATCCAAAGGCTCGTCGGGCGCGCTGTTTTCGGCGGCGAAACGTTCGGACTCTTTTACCACTTTTTTCAGCGGTTTTACTATCTGTTTTCGTATAAACACCGTGTAACCGACTATCACCGTCGCCGCTACGAGCAGAGTTATTATCACTACGAAAACGACGTATTTCGAGCGACCTTCTCTCAAAGCGCTCATCGGCCGCTGAACGCACGTAAGCGCCACGACGGTTCCGTCGGCTTTTTTTATGGGAATGAGCGACGTTATGTGCGGCGGAGCGCCGTTAAGGCTCGAATTGCGGACTACGTAGTCGCGATCCAAACCGTTTAAATATTCGTCGCGATAGATGCGCTGATAGACGTCGTTATCCGTTTTGGTCGTCGACTTTACTTCGCCGAGAAGCCACGGCTTGTAAACTTCGCTGTTCACGCAGTTAAAAACCGACGTAAAGTGTTGATAATCGGAAGTATCTACGGCTATAACGTATAAAAGCGTTACGTTTTGTTTTTTGCACAGAATATTCATTCTGTCGAGCGTAAGCTTGTACTCGGCGGCGAGCGTCTTTATCTCGTCGGCGGCGGCACCCGTTATCGACTTTTCGTTAAGATAAGCGTCAAGCGCCGCTTCGCCGCCCGCGCAGTATTCGTTTATCGGCTCGATATTGTCGCCTTCCAGATACTTTTCCATCGACTCGGCGTTGACGAGCGTAACTGCCGTTTCAGCCGTTCTGAAAGCCGAATCGTTATATTCTTCGGTAAGCGAAGCCGTGAACCTGAAATATCCGGAGATGGCGACCGCCGTACCTAAAAAGATTATGAGCAATATCGCCACGGTAACGAGATTGAACGCAAGGCTCGTTTTGCGTTTTTTTACGGTTTTATTCAACGTTTTCACCTTTATTTCCCGCCGACGGGCGGTTTTATCTAAGCGGTATCGTAATGTAAATTAGATTATATCATATATTTAAGAAAAATAAAAGTCTTTATGCGCTCTTTTTTCAAAACCGCCCAAAACCGCCCCATGACGCTTAAAAACTCCGAAGCGCTGAAACGGCGTTTCGGAGTTTTTTATTAACGGTCTTTTGCCTTACGGCAAAGTTATATTCGGTTGTCGAGACGTTTTGGATATCCGCGATGCGGATATGTCTACCGCAAATTTTGATTTTTGTCGAAATTTGCGGTCGACTATTCCTGATTTTTTTTGTCGTCAGGCAAAAATCACACTTCTTCCGCCGGCGTATAGATATTCTTGAAAAACGCAGACTTTTTCTCCATTTCGTCGCGGGTAAGGCTTTCGAGAACGAACGTATTTTTGAAGAGATATTTCGCCTTGCTTTTCGCCCACTCGCAAAGCTCTATGGTGTCGAATATCCCGAAAACGGAACTTCCGCTCCCGCTCATCGCGACCGCCGCGGGGCTTAAACTCGCAATAAAATCGTAGGCTTTTTCGACGTTTGGGTTTACCGTTATCGCGGGCGCGTAGAGCGCGTTGAAAAACGCTTCGCTCTTTATTTCGCCGTCTTTGAGCGCCGCGACGAGTTCGTCGGCGCCAAACGGCGCGGCTTGCTTTTCACCTGCGTCGTACGCCTTGAAACATTGCGCCGTATTGACTCCGCCGTCCGCCGTGATGACGAAAAAGTGAAGTTTTTTATCTATATCAAGGCTTTCGACCTTTTCTCCGCGTCCTTTGAGCCTTGCGTAGCCGCCCGTTACGAGATAGCCCGAATCGCTGCCCAGCTCGTCTGCCATCGCTTTTAAGTCGGCGCCGCAGCCGTAAAGCTTTTCCATACCCTTTAAAACGGCGGCGATATCCGCAGACGAGCCGCCCATTCCGCTCCCGACGGGAATACGCTTATTGAGCGTTATATCCACACCGTTCACGCCGAAGCGTTCGACGTAAAGCGCCGCCGCCTTATACGCGTTGTTATCTGAATTTTCGGTAACGAAATACAGCCCGCCGCCCGTTTTTAAAACTATCTTTTTATCTCTTCGGCATGAAAGCGTTATCGTATCGAACAGATCGACCGTGGTAACCACCGAATCGAGCGTATGATAACCGCCTTCGACGCCCGTCACGTCGAGAAAAAGATTGATCTTTGCGAAGGCTTTGAGTCTTACCGTTTTCATAAGTATTCCTTTGACCGCGTTTGCCGCGGCTTATCGCCCGAAAAATTCGGCTGAACTTTCCGTCGGCGACGGCGTATTATTTGATTTTTCTGTAAACGACTATCTTCTCGTCGCCCGTAAGCGGGAAGACGAGTTCGGGGTTGAACTTGATTATCTCTTCGGCGGGAACCCCGAGCCGCTTGGTAACGTCCCACTCGGTGTCGCCGCAACGACCGACGTAAACGCTTATCGCTGACGCTTCGCCGACCTTCTTTTCGCCCTCAAAAACGTCGATAACGGCGTTATAGGTCGACTTTTCGATTTCGCGGTAGGTCACGACGAGTTCGGTTTCCGCTTCGAGCCTGCCGGCGCGGAGTTTGAGATAGACTTCTTCCGCCGTCACTTTGACGTTATCAACCGCCTGCGCGTCGCAAACGACGGCAACCGAGAAGGGCAGCTCGAACTTTCTTGACGTTATCGCGTTCTCGCCGTCTGCGAACAGTGCCGAGCCGAAAAGAACGCCGCTTACGTTCAAACGTCCGTCTATAAGTCGATTATCGGCAATTTCCACGCCTTCGCCGACGCACTTTAACAACCTTGAATATTCGGGAACGGCGCACGTTGCGGCGCCGCTTACTCGCTCCGTAGCGCACGCGCCGGTGTACTTTATCGTTTCGATAGGCGCAAAAGACGGTACGAGCTCGATTTCGGGAGAATAGCAGTCGCATATTATTTGCGTTTGCTTGAAGTTTATCGCTGCGCCGACGAATTTCAAAGTGACTTCGACGGAAACGTCGGAACGGTTTTTCTCTTCATCGACGTAAACTTTTAAAGAGAGCTTATCTACCGCGGCGTCGCCGTAAGCGCAATCGTCGCTTGAAGCGCCTTCGCAATCGCACTCGAAAGAAAAAGGCACGCGGCGAACGGTCTTTAAAACTTCGCCGTCTGAAAACGCGAGCATCAATACGGAGATCACGCACTCGCCTTCACAGACGACGGCGTTTTCGCGCGCGAAAACAGATTTGAGCGCGACGCGCGCCTGCGATTGAAGCACGCGTTTTATCTTCTTTTCTTCAAATTCGTCAGAAAACTCGTAAGAGCCGCCGAAAGCGCGTTCTACGGGGATAAGCGCGGTGCCTGATTTCGTCAAGGCGTCAAGAGAAGTTACGAACTCATTTTCGACGACAAGCCCGAAAGTTATTTCGGCAACGACCGTAGCCGCCGCGTAGAGCATACCGCCTTCTTTTTTAAGAGTTACGTTTTCTACCCTGTACTCGATTTTGACGACGGTAGCTTCCTTTTCGGGCAAAGCCGTTTTAAAAGAAAACTTCGCGCCCGCTTCGATGCGCATAAGCTCGTCGCCGCCGAATACGGCGTTGAAAGTTGCAAGCCCGCCGTAGACGATAAGATCGTCTTCTCTGTCGTAAGTAGGCTGAAACACTTCGCCCGTCAGGCTCAAAACCTTTTCTTCGTTCTCATCGGAAAGGTTAAGCGAACAGCTCACGGCGTTGCTTTCGGTGATGACAACCGCTTTCGTATTATAATATTTGTCTTTTTCCGCCACCATTTTGACACACTCCTTTTTTTCTGTTAGAGTATATGCCGCGCGGCGGGGAATTATAACGTTTTGATTAACGGTTTTCTCGTCTGCGCCAAGAAAAAACCGTTATTGTTTAATGGGCGTGAGCCGCAAAAGCCTTAGGCAGTTATATTTTGACTGTCGTCAAAGTGATATTCGGCTTACGCCGAGTTATATTTGCCTTTCGGCAAGTGATATTTTCGCTTACGCGAAAGATGAATTTCGGATTCAATTATTTATTATATAATAATTCATCGGCGATTTCAGGCGACGGCTTGCAGGGGGATAATAATCGCCCGACCGCAATTCCTTCATTTATTCATTTCTTAATTCTTAATTTTATTAACCTTCACCGCTCCGCACATGACTTCGGAATACGAAAAACTCGTCTTGCCAGAAAAATCGGACGTAGGATCGACTGTAAAAAGCGCGGGATAGCAGGCGGAAACCACTCCGTCGAAGTTGACGAATTTGTTTCTGCCCACGTTGACGGAAACGTTCACGCACTTTCCAAGGAGCCGTTCGACGTTGCTTTTGACGCTTACGTAATTGATTTTTTGCTTTATCATACGGAAATTATATCCGTCCGCAAGCCTTTTTAAACGTCGGCGCTTTGAGCGTTGAGCGCGTCGACCTTCTTTTGCGCGCGCAAAAGTCCGATAAACACGTATACGCCGCACGCCACGCCGACGGATACGGTGAGTATCCAGAAAACGGTATCCTGAAACTCGCCGCTACCGAGATTAGGAACGAGCGCGCCGCCGAAATCGAATATGGCGTGCATGGCTATCGGAAGCCATAAATCTCCCGTTGCGATGACCGCGTACGAGAACATTATCCCGAGAAGGAAGGTATACACGAGCTGAAGCGCAGTGCCCCCAAGCGAAGCGCCCGACAAGAGATTGAGCAAATGCCACGCCGAAAACCCTACGGAAGTGAGTACGACGGTGATAAACACGCAGTTTTTCTTTTTCGCGAAGCGCGCGGCGATATAGTTTTGGAACATACTTCTGAAAAACGTTTCTTCAAACACGCCTATCGCCATACATTCGAGCGCAAGCAGCGGTATAAGCTCGGCGCGTTCGACGACGGCGCTTCCGCTTATCAGCGCGGAAAACGGAAAGTTTGCGAGCGCCACGGCAAAACACGGCAGGGTTAGAAGAAGCGTTTTCGGCAACTTCTTTATCTTCGGAACGAGCACGACTTTTGCGGGCGTAGTCACCGTGAAGAACACGCCTATCGCCGCCGCGACCAAACGCAGAAGCGTTTCCTTTAACAAAGAATTTACTTTTTCGTCGGCGGAAAGAACTATCGACGGTACGAAATATATCGCCGCCGTTGCCCCCGCAACGAGTATAAATATTACGATAATCGCGTTATAGGTCGACTTTTTCATTTTGAATAGCACTTTCGAAGCGTTTTTTGAAGATAAATTTATAAATTAGCGCCCAAGCGATCCCGACGAGCACGAGAACTATCGCCGTCACCTGCGAAGGATATAGCCCGGGTATTCCCGAAGAGCCGCGTTCGCTGTCGGCGCGGACGAATTCTATAAAGAAGCGCCATACGCCGTAAGAGATAAGATACACGCTCGCGGTATTCCTGAATTTAAATCTTAAAATAAGCGTCACGAGCACGGCGGCGAGCGCGAACAGGAAGAGCGACTCGAACAGCTGAGTGGGAACGCGTTTAGCCCACACGTCACCCGAGTACATAGTTATTCCGTACCACTTATCGGTAACGGCGCCGTAACAGCAGCCGTCCATAAGACACCCGAGTCTTCCGAACGCGTGCGCTATCACTATCGCGGGCATGGCAATCGTCATAAGCTCGTTGAAGCACTTTACGTTGCTCTTATCTTTAAACACGAAGTGCCCAACGCCGAAGTAGAACGCGATAAACACCGCCGCGCCGCCGATAAGCCCGCCGTAAAACGTCTGACCGCGAATTACGAATTGCCCTTCGGCAAGGAAGTTGTAAAAGCCCTGAAAGAGCATAGCCGACAGCCAGCCGAGAACTACGGTTATCACCGACGTCAACAGCGTGAAGTTGAATACCTTGTCGGGCAGGTAGACTTTTCCCGATAGAAGCCTGAGCGTTACGAACGCAGCGACCACGCCGATAATAATAAACACGACGTATAAGTCTATTCCGCTGCCTGCGATCAGTTCGTAAGGGTACATACGCCCTTCCTTTCCGCACCGTTTACGTGCGGCAAACGATTATTTGTAACGATTATATCACCTATAAGGAAAAAAGTCAATAAATCTCCGCCGCCGCGCTTACCTTTTGGCGCTTAACGAAAAGTTTTAAGCCTTTTAAGATTGTCAAAGTTGCTTATTTAACTTAAAATCAGTAGATTTTTATTTATTTTTAGTATATAATATTTACTCGTTGATACGCAAAAACGGAGAACGCTATGTTGATTTTCGGAAGGAAAAACGGGATCGATATGACGAACGGGCCTTATCTTAAAAAGCTCGTCGCTTTTGCGTTACCCGTACTGTTGACGGGTTTTTTGCAACTTCTGTATAACGGAGCAGACCTTATAGTGGTCGGGCAGTTCTCCTCGAGCGACGCGCAGGGCGCGATACAGTCGACGAACGCGCTCATAAACCTTATAATAAACGTTTCGATGGGGCTTGCCGTAGGCGTGAACGTAGCCGTCGCCAAACACATAGGCGCAAAGGACGATAACGCCGTTTCAAACGTCTTGCATACGGGGCTTTTGCTCGCGATAATCTGCGGCGTTGCGATAGGCGCGTTCGGATTCGCGATGTCGAAAACCTTTCTCGAAATGATGAACAGCGCGCCCGAACTATTGCCGCTTTCTTCGCTATATCTGGAAATCTTCTTTCTCGGTACGCCGCTGAACCTTTTCTATAACTTCGGCGCCGCCGCGCTTCGCGCCAAAGGCGAAACGCAAAAACCGCTGATGTATCTGTTTATTTCGGGCGCTATCAACGTCGTTTTAAACCTTTTATTCGTGCTCGTGTTCGAGATGAGCGTCGACGGCGTCGCGATCGCAACGGTAACTTCGCAAGGCGTTTCAGCCGTGCTCGTGTTCGTGGAGCTTAAACGCACGAACGGTTACTGCAAACTCTATTTAAGAAAGCTCCGCATCAAGAAACAAGCGTTTTTCGAGATACTTAAAATAGGGCTCCCGGCGGGGATACAAGGTTCGCTCTTTTCCATTTCAAACGTAATTATCCAGTCGACGATAAACTCGTTCGGCAAAGTCGTGGTGACGGCTAACGGCAACGCTCAATCGGTAGAAGGCTTCATCAATATTTCGGTCGACTGCGTGTATCAGGCGGCGCTCTCGTTCATCGGTCAGAACTACGGCGCCAACAGAAAGGACAATATCGCCGTCGTCAAACGCGACACCTTCATTATGGTTACCGTACTTTGCGCCGTGCTCGCCGCGCTCATAATACCTTTGAGAAGGCTGTTCCTTGCCATCTTCAACACCGATCCCGATATCATCACCCACGGCGAATTAAGGCTTATAATCAACGGCTCGACTTACGTCGTGTTCGGTTGGATGCAAATTTTCGTAGCGTATCTTCGCGGGCTCGGACACGGGCTTTTACCCGTTATCGTTTCAGTAATGGGCGTATGCGTGTTCAGGATATTCTGGATATACGTCGTCTATCCGCTGTACCCGACGCTTACCTGCGTATACCTTTCATACCCCATAAGCTGGGCTATAACCGCGTTAGCGCACTTTATCTGCTTGAAAGTCGTAGAGAAACGCTCGTACGAAAAGATGAACGAGGAGTATTTGTCGCGAAAGAGCGAAAACCTTTCCGAAGCCGCTTGATAAGTCGCTTTACGGTTATAAAAAATCATATAAAAAACCGTCGCCTTTCTCGGCAGCAATAGCCGACGAGCGACGGTGTTTTTTACTGAAAGCAAGGCTATAACGCCGTTATCGCGTTATTCGTTTCATTTCGTAGTTACTGTGAACGCTGCCGGAGATAAGCGAATAAACGTCGCACGCGAAGCTGTCCTTTTCAAAACAGGCGAGCGCCGCGCCGCCGAGCTTATCGGCGTCGGCTTTTCTCGTCAGAAGCTTGTTCTTTCCGCCCGAAAGTTCGGATAAAAGCTCCTTTTTATCTTCGGCGACGGCAAGCACTTTGAGATACAGGTCGGACTTCAGGCATTTATCAACGAGCGAACGCTTTATCCCGAGCGCGTTGCTCGTAACTATCCGTTGAAGCCTTGCGCGGGTGTAGCGCCGCGTTTCGAGCTTATCTATGAGCTCGGCGAAGGTATTTACCCCGCCCGAGAGCGCCTTTATCCTGTTTTCAAGCCCTTCGGTGCAGTCCTCGACGTCTTTGAGTTCAGCCGCCGTAGAACGCAGCACTCCGTAAAGCGCCACTTCGTCAAAGCGCGGAAGAGATTCGGGAAGTTGTTCGTACACGAACGGCGGTACGAATTTTTTTATTTTCTTCGTCGCCTTATCCGCAACCGCGCGCCTTACGGCGAGAGCCGAACAAGTTTCGCCTTCGAGCGAAAGTCCGTCGTGCGGATTAGTACGCAAAACGGGTGATATATCCATCTGCGCGCCGAAAGCCTTTATCGCGCGGCAGTATTCCAAGCCGAGCACGGAGTTTGGGTTATCGAGTATATCGAAATCTGCGCCGAGAGTCGTTTCTTTGAGCGCGTTGACCCGCGCGAGAACGTACGGATGCCCTTCGGACAGTTCGCGTTTAAGCGCCGCTTTAAACTCCTTGCTTTCATTGACCGTACTTTCCGCAAGAAGCTCAAAATCGGGCTTTTCGCCGCGTTCCGTACCGAAAAACAGCGTTTTTTCGCCCGAGAGCGAAGACAAAAGCTTTATGGCGCCTTTTGCGAATATCTCGGCGGGAGCTACCGAAAACACCGTCGGAAGCTCGAAAACTATATCCGCACCCGCCTTTACGGCGTGCGCGGCGCGCGTATACTTATCGAGAACGGCGGCTTCCCCGCGCTGGCAGAAGTTTCCGCTCATTATAACGACTACGGCGTCGGAGCCGCGCCGCATGACGTCGAGAAGATATTTATGCCCGTTATGCAACGGGTTGAATTCGGCAACGGTCAGAGCAAGTTTCATTTTTCACGTCCGTTTTCGGCAAGCCGCCCGTTTTTTCACCCGACAAACGGGGTGAAAGCGGCAAAGCCGTTAAATTTATCAAATATGTCAAAAGTCCCTTTACTTTTTACGATAATTATATTATAATAATAAATTGTGGGACGGCGCCACGATAGCCGTTCTCGCACACTTAAAGCGAAAAAACCTTGTCCGTTCGTTAAAGAACGCGGCGCCTTCGGTTATATTTTAATATAACTTTCGGAAAATTACAAGGTTTTAACGCGATTAAATCGTCAAGAATATAAAACGAGGAGTTTTTTTTATGAGTAAAATTGTTGACGGCATCATTGAAAGAGCTGCCAAGCTGAACAAAAACATCGTCCTTCCCGAAGGCGAAGACCAAAGAGTAGTCAAAGCCGCCGCCGAAGTAGCCGCGAAAGGTTTCGCGAAAATCACCCTTCTCGGCAACCCCGCCAAAATCGCCCAAGCTAACCCCGACGTAAACCTTAACGGCGTAAACGTTATCGATCCCGAAACGTACGAAAAGACCGATTCTTACGCCGAGATACTTTTCAATAAACGTCTTGGAAAGATCAACAAGAAAACGGGGCTTCCCGAATACGCCGAAGTTGCCGACGCGAAAGCGGCGATACTTAAAGACTACGCTATGTACGGCGCGTGCATGCTTTCCGCAGGCGACGTCGACGGTATGGTTTCGGGCGCTTGCCACTCCACCGCCAACACTTTAAGACCGGGGCTTCAGGTAATTAAAGCCGCGCCCGGTATGCCGCTCGTATCTTCGTGCTCGCTCATGATAGCGCCCGAAGGCGGTCACCCGCTGTGCGAAGACGGCGCTTATATTTACGCCGACACCGGTCTTGAACAGAACCCCGATCCCGAAAAACTCGCCTACATCGCGCTTGCCGCCGCCAAACACTGCGAAGTGCTTATGGGCGTTAAACCGAGAGTAGCGTTCATCTCCCACTCCACCAAGGGCAGCGCCCACCACGCCGACGTTGAAAAGGTAGTCGCGGCGTTTGAAAAATTCAAAGAGATCGCTCCCGACGTCACCGCCGACGGCGAACTTCAATTCGACTCGGCAATAGTGCCTTCCGTCGGTCAGATGAAAGCGCCCGGCTCGCCCGTTGCGGGGCACGCAAACGTTATCGTCTTCCCCGACCTCGATTGCGGCAACACCTGCTACAAGATGACCGAACGTCTTGGCGGATTTATGGCGGTAGGCCCGCTCTGCCAAGGCTTCAACAAACCTATCAACGACCTTTCCCGCGGGTGCAAGTGGGAAGATATCTACGTCGCCGTAGCCGTAACGGCTTTGCAGACGCAGATCAAGTGGTAAAACTTTTACGCAAAAAAAGCTTTCGCGCGAACGTCTTTAACGCCGAACGAAACAATCGGAAATAATTTACGGAGATATAAATAATGAAAGTTCTCGTCATCAACGCGGGGAGTTCCTCGCTCAAATACCAGCTTATAGATATGGAAACGGAAAAAGCCATCGCCAAGGGCGGTTGCGAAAGAATAGGTATCCCCGGTTCCTTCCTTAAACACAAGGCAAACGGCAAAGAAGTTACCATAACTCAGGATATGCCCACGCATAAAGCGGCTATCGAACTTATGCTCGCGGCGCTCGTAGACAAAGACCACGGCGCCATCAAGGACATGAGCGAAATCGACGCCGTAGGTCACCGCATCCTTCACAGCGGCGGCGACTACGACAGATCCGTCCTTATCGACGACGAAGTAAAACGCGTATGTTTAAGCAACGCCGATCTCGCGCCCCTTCACCAGAAAGCAAACATCATGGGCGTAGACGCTTGCAAGGCGGTAATGCCAAACGTTCCCATGGTCGCCACTTTCGACACGGCATTTCACGCCACGATGCCCGAAAAAGCGTATATTTACGGGCTTCCCTACGAATATTACGAAAAGTATAAAGTACGCCGCTACGGCGCTCACGGCACGAGCCACCGCTTCGTGTCTCAGGAAGCCGCAAAATATCTTAACGCCGACGTAAACAACTTCAAGGTCATCACCTGCCATCTCGGCAACGGTTCGTCTATTTCCGCAGTCAAGAACGGAAAATGCTACGATACTTCCATGAGCTTCACCCCGCTCGGGGGCGTTCCCATGGGCACGAGAACGGGCGATCTCGACCCCGCTATACTCGAATATCTTTCCGATAAAACGGGTATGGATATACACGAACTTCTCTTTATGTGCAACAAAAAAGCGGGCGTTATGGGTGTTTCGGGCGTTTCGAGCGACTTCCGCGATCTGAGAAACGCCGCCGAAGAAGGCAACCACAGAGCGCAGCTTGCCCTTGATATTTTCGCGTATTCGTGCAAAAAATACGTCGGGGCTTACGCCGCGGCTATGGGCGGAGTCGACGCGATCGTCTTTACGGCGGGTATCGGCGAGCACGACCATCTCGTAAGAGAAGGCGTCGTCGACGGGCTCGAATACATGGGCGTAGTCATCGATAAGGAAAAGAACGCCGCTCCGACCGACGGTATCTGCGACATCACCGGAAAGGGAAGCAAAGTTAAAGTTCTCATTATCCCGACGAACGAAGAACTCGTTATCGCAAGAGATACGGCTGAGATCGTAAATAATCTTTGATAATAACGGCGGCGGCGCGAAAAAAGAGTCGTTTTCGTTCACGGCGCCGCCGATAAACAAATTTTTGCGATAAAAAAACAATATATAATAAAAATCATTTGAAAATTATTTGACAAATTTTTTGAAGTATTGTACAATACATAGGCTAACCTTATGATAATCGACTTAAAAGCATTAAGGCAAAAAGGGATAAAAAGTCAACAATTTGAGTTTTCTTATCTTCCCGACGGCGAACTTTTGTCCTTGCCGGACGCAAAGTTCCACGATGACGTCAAGGTCGAAGGCGTAGTCGAAGTTTACGACGACGAAGCTTACGTAAGCGGTAAGATAACTTACGGGATAGACGCTTCGTGTTCGAGATGTCTTGCTCCGACGACCAAATTTTTCGAGATAGAGTTTGACGAAAAGTTCGTGAGCGAACGGGCTTCGAGCGCCGACGAAGATTGCCTTATCTATAAAAAAGATAAAATCGAGTTGATTCCTACGGTTAACGAATTGATAATGACGGATATGCCCTACGCCGTATATTGCAAAGACGATTGCCGCGGCTTATGCCCAAATTGCGGTAAAAATCTTAACGACGGCGCCTGCGGGTGTGAAATCTTATAAAGGATGGTGTATTAAAATGGCAGTTCCCAAGAGAAAGGTCTCCAAACAAAGAGGTAATAAGAGGTTTGCCAACAACTATAAGGCAACGAGCGCCAATCTCGTTGAATGCCCGCAGTGCCACGAGCTCAAAGCATCCCATCAGGTTTGCAAGAAATGCGGTTATTACGACGGCGTAAACGTTACGGGCAAGACTGAAGAAAACTAATCGGAAGTCCACACCCTTTATTATGGCAGAAGAAAAAAAGCCCGCGCCGCGTCAGGTGAAAAAGCCGACGGAGAATAAGAAACCCACCAAAGCCGACAAAGCCCGTGAGGGCTTTAAAAAACGCTACTTTGAGTTTTACGACGATATAAAGATAAGCGACCGTCAGGACTGGTAGTTTTTATTAAAATAAGCCGTTAATCGACTTATAGGCGGACTTTTATAGCCATATCCCCCACTTTTAACAAAGATCCGTAATATTTTACGGATAATACGGAGGCGTAGCCCAGTTGGTTAGAGCGCTTGCTTGACATGCAAGAGGTCGATAGTTCGAGTCTATTCGTCTCCACCAAACAAAAATCCCGCATTTTATGCGGGTTTTTTGCTTGTTCGGAAGATCTGATAACACAGACTCGAACTATGGATTTGCAAAGCAAATCCCAAACCATATAATAATCGGCTTTTGACGCAAGGCGTAGCCTTGCTTCTTTGCGTAGCAAAGTCAAAACGCCTGCGAGTCTATTCGTCTCCACCATACGATAATTTGACGAACTATGATAAATCACGGTTCGTCAAATTTTTCTTTACAAAAGAATACTTCGGTATAGTTTTTAATATTTGTTTTTTTCAGTTGAATATGAATATTCTTCATATTTTGCCGTTTCGACTGCCGCGAGTCCGCCCGCATCGAACAAGTCAACCGGAAAAAATATTGCGTAAAAATTTAATAGCCTAAAAGTTTAAAGCCAAGTGGTAACGAGAAATTTATTCTCAAAACTACTTGGCTTTTTTCATGTCCCGAAACTCTTTTATGCCCATAAAACAATTTTTTTGTCCGAGCCGTTACTTGTTCATAAATGATTTTATCGTGTCAAACAACGATCTTCGGGTGCTTCCTTCGCCTTGCCGAAACGGCAAAATCAAAAATATGATCGTGAGAGAGTTCATAGAAAAGATCATCGTTAATCAAGCCGAACGAGTGGACGGCAAGCAAAAACAAGCCGTCGAAATCATTTACAATGGTATAGGGGCAATTCCTACTCTTATACCGTAATCGCCCTAAAAGGAAAAAGTGGCATAGCGATTATGCCATACCACTCTCCCTTGAAAGGGTTAAATCCCTACGAAAGACACTGCTTTCGTCGTCCTTTTCGTTGTTCTGCCGAGTGAAAAACGATCATTTGTTAAGCGCGTCTTTATCTTTAACGAGATCCTTTTCGTTGCCGCCGAAGTTGAGCATGTCGTCGTTCATCTCCGGTTCTTCGTCGTCAAGGCCGATTGAAACCTGTTCGCCGCCGTCTTCGCCGACCACCTTTTCTTCGACTTTTTCTTCTTCTTCTTTCACTTCGACCTTTTCTTCGACTTTTTCTTCGAGCTTTTCTTCTTTTACTTCCGGCTCGTTTTCGTCGATGGCGACCTGTTCGATCTCATTTTTCTTTTCGACGGCTTTCGCCTTTTCGGCATCGCCTTTTATCGGGGCCTCGCCTGCCCTTTCCGGTCTTGCATCCCTCTCCGCGATGCGCTCCGCCATGGTCTTTTGCTCAAACTTCTGTCTCAATCCTTCGGACTCCAAATACTTCTTGGCGATGAATTGATGTTTGGCTATCTTGGCATTATCGACGTAGCGCTGATACAATTCGTTCTTCTCTTCCTTGCTGAGCTCGTTGAAGTCGGAGGGGTTCTCAAAGCGTTTGGCGTATTCCTTGAGATAGTCGTTTTTGGACTTCAATTCGTCCGCCTCGAACATCTTGGGCACGTTGTCGAACTTGCCGTTGTCCAGCTGCAGGTTGCGACGGTTAAAGTATTCCTCGGTGATCTTCCCTGCGCGGAAGTCCTTGAGTAATTGCTCTTTGCGGTCGGCGATCGCCTTTTCCAACTGTCCTTCCAGTTCGAGTTTCTTTTGTGACGCCATATCAACCGCAAAGTCTGTGGTAGCGCGTTCCATTTCGGCTTCGGCTCGGTTGAGTTGGGCTTGCAGGTTGCTAAACTCCCGATTAGCGTTTTTGTCCGCCAAACGAACGTCCTCGCCGAAGTTTTTCATTTCGCTCGATTTGGCAAACTTGTCGAAGGTCTTACTCGGTTCGATAGAGTCCAGATTATCAAAATCGATCTTTTCCATATCCAGCCCTTTGAGCGCATCCTCGAACTTCTTGTCGCCCTTCATTGTCCGCAACCGTTCTTCTATCGCGGTAGGCCCTTTTTCGACGATGTCTTTCAATGCTTTGTACGCGTCGCTTCGCTTATCCAGCTCGGGGTGCGCCAACAGATACTTGATGGACGCCTTTTGCATCATCTTAATTACGTCGCTTTTGCTAAGGGGACACATTAGTTGTGGTTGCGTCCACGCCAGCGTTTTGCCGCCTTCCAGCAAGATGCGGTCGACGTACTCTTGGGGCGTTTCCTGCAAATGGGCGAGGTAGTCCATTTCGTCGAACTC
>CACXHH010000137.1 GCA_902767455.1 uncultured Eubacteriales bacterium | reverse complement strand
CTATATTATGTCTGCGGAAGACGAAGACAAAGCCGCTAACTTCTTCGGAAGCTACGACGCGCTCGATCTCGTTTCTTACGACCACTATCATAAAGTCCGTTATAACCTTATAGCCGACGGAAACGTTCACACCTTCGACAGCGGCTGGTTTACTTTCAACGCGTCGCTTCGTATGATGAAGCTTCAGCTTCCCGCTTTCGAAGCCGCGGAAGGAAGATTCGTAATGCTCGACGATATACGCATGTATTCGACGGCGGCTTACGAAGATATGCTCGCGTCTATGGGCGGCTACGTCATCGGTACGACTGAAAACTACGCCTTTGAAACGACTGCGACCGTATCTTCCGTCACCGTTGACGGCGCGGCTATCGATTACGATAAGAACGGCTCCGTCTACACGCTTTCCGCGACCGCGCTTTCGGCGCTTTCGCTCGGCGAACACACCCTTACCGTCACTACCGACAAGATGCGCTTTATCAAGACCTTCACCGTCGAAGATAACCGCGTCGCCGAGCTTACCGAAACTGCGAAGCTCGTATACTACGGCGCGGGCGACGTGACGCTCAAAGGCAATTTCAGCGACAATCTTAAAGTTACTTCGCTTATCCGTTCCAACAATCAGGACTGGGATAGGGCGGGTACCGCGAGCATGAATCCCGTCAAGAGCGACGGCGCGATGAAAACTTCTTACGTTACCGTCACCGAAACGGGGTTGGTACTTTCCGAGGAACTCGTAGATCAGTGCTATCTTACTCAGAACTACGCCGTTTCCTTTGATAACGGCAAGACGCTCAACTTCTCGCTCACGAGCAATACGCTCTACTACACGAACTTTGGAGAAACCTTCCTGTACCGCGAACGTCGCGACGGCGAAGGCTACAACTTCGAAGAGTGTCAGGACTACCGCATGATCGCGGCGATGACAGAAAACGGCGAAACGTTTATGCGTTACACCCCGTCCGACGCTCAAGAAGGTCACGCTCTCGGCGCCGACAACAGATGCTTTACTTTCAGCGTTCCCGGAAGAAACACCTGGTGGTATCAATGGCCGTCGGCAACGAATAAGCTGTATATAAGCTTCGAGTACGAAATAACGGGCTCCGCCGCGTTCAACTTCCAGGTTTGGGGAAACTCGGGTTCGCCCGAAAAAATCGCTTTGGTAAGCGGCGGAAAACAGCGTTTTGAAAAAGCCTTCGATATGCACGACGACAACGTCGGTGCGTTCGCTATCGGTTGCGACGACTACGCTCAGGCTTCCGCCGGCAGCTATCTTGACGTTTACGAATTCCTTTTCGGCGAATATTATAACCCCGCCGCGGGCGCTCGGCTTGAAGTTGCTTCCGCCGTCGCTCCTTACGGCAAATCGGTGAAGATAGCCGCGACTATCGCCGAAGGCTCTTCGATCGATTCCGTTTACAGAACGGGCACCAACGACTGGGATACCACCGTCGCGGGCTGCAATTCGACCTTCTCCAAAGGTCAGGTCAAAGCTTCTTACGTCACTATCGAAGAAGGCGGACTCGTCATTTCCGAGCAGCTCGTCAACAAGCTCTACGGTACCGAAGCTATTACGATAAACGTAAAACACGGCGCAGAAGTAACGCCTTTGGTCGTGAAACTGACGTCCGATCAGGTTTACTATAACGACTTCAACGAAAGCTTCGTGTGGATGGACGTAAACGAAGGAAACCGAGAACCCTGTCAGGACTTCAAGATGGTTAAACTTCTTACCGAAGACGGAAAAACGTATCTTCGTTACACCCCGTCCGACGCCGTTTTAAGTCACGCTCTCGGCGCCGATAACCGCGTGTTCACGATGAACAATTCGGGTAAAGTCAGTTACTGGTGGAGATGGGATATGCCCGCTACCGGCACCGTAAAAATTTACTTCGACTACAAGATCACGGGCGAAACGGACAAATACTGCTTTATGTACAACGCGGGAAGCGGCAACGTGGAAGTAAATCTTTCCGCCGAACAGACGCATTTCGAGATAGAACTCGACGTAGCTACTTTGCAGTTATTCGCGATAGGCTGTCAGGCTTACGGCTCGGCTTCCGCGGGAACTTATATGGATATCTACGAATACGGTATCCGTATGCTGTGATCAAAAAGTTTTTTAAACCGTAACCTGAAAGTATTTTGAACTAAATCTTTGCCGCGCGGCGGCGGGCGATAAAAAGTCGCTTTTCGCCGCGCGATAAATACTCTTTCCGCGCGGTAAAAAACTTACGCGCACGAAAAAGGAGGCTAAAATTGAAAAGAATAAACAAATTTCTTGCGTTGGCGCTGACGGTCGCCGCCGTGTTTTCGATGACGGCGGTACCCACCGTCTTTGCCGAAGAAACTTACAAGGTAAGCGGCTGGAGAAAAACGGTCACCTTCGATTCGTACGAAGACCGCTCGCAGTTCCGGCTTCTCACCGAATTCGATAAACTGCCTTCGCTTATCGACGGCAGGCTGTACTTTTGGACGCTCGCCGAACAAAAAGCCGTGTTCGAGGCGCGCACCTATAACGACGTGGACGTTTCCGCCGACTTCGGCACGATAAACGACCACGGCAAATTCGACGTCGGCTTCTACGTTCACGCGAACGGTTTTGCGGGCGCTATCGACCACGTGGACGGCTGGAACGTCAATCTGGAGCGCGGCGCCAACGACAACACGTTTTTCCTTAAACTCCACCGTTTCCAGAACAATAGCTGGAAGGGCGCGGCGATAACCGTTTCGGGGCTTAAACTCCCGATGAACAAGGTCCACATGCGCGTGGTGGTGAAGTCGGGTATCTTATACGCCTTCGTCAACCACGAAACTACGCCGCGTATTACTTACGAAATAGGCGAAACCGCGGGCTACGTGGGGGTAAGGTGCTTCTACTCGCCGAACTGGGTGGATAACTTCTCCGTCGTGGGCTACGGCAACGGCAAGAGTTTCGAGCTCGACGAGCAGTTGAACGCGGCAAATAATACCGATACCGCGGCGTATACCGAAAACACCAAGCGCGCTCTCGACGACGCGAAGGAAGCTTTGCGTAAATCCGACCAAGCCGAAGATCAATACGCCGTGGAAGACGCGTTGAAAGCCTTTAAAAAGGCTGAAGACGGCGCTATCGTAAAACGCTCAAAAGAAGATTTTTCCGCGGCTCTTACCGCGGCTAAGGCGATAGAGAACGTCGGCTACACCAAAAACAGCTGGAACTCTTTGCAAGCCGTTATCGCTATAGCCGAAACTATCGACGCAAACGACGAAGACGCGCGCTCTTACTGGACGGAGCGGCTTGAAAGCAAAACGGCGCTTCTCGTTAAATACGCCAAACGGGGGCTTGACTTATGAAAAAGAAAATTGTATCTTTATTGTTGAGTTTTGCGACGTTATCGGCGTTTACGCTTACCGGCTGCGCGAGCGCTTTTAATACGCAAGGTCCCGCCGCGTCGGAGCAACCCGAAAAACAGGAGATCGTTCAGATGACCAAAACGGATATAAATTACCCCGAAACGCTTGAAAATCTGCCTATAACCTTCGTCTACGGCGACAGCTTTTTCAAGGGCTTTGACAAAAAGTATTTCATCGAAACTTCGTCGAGCGTAAGAAACGAACGCAACGGCGTTATCACTACGACCGAGCTTAAACTCCGCAACGACGTTCTGACCGTCACCGTGGAAACGGCGTATTACGAAGATTATAACGCCTTCGATTACACCGTTTATTTCCACAACGACACCCGCGCGGACAGCAAGGTCTTAAAATACGTCAACGCCGCCGATATGAAGATAGAAGGCTCCAACCCCGTTCTCAAAGGAATTTTAGGAGACCACGCCAACGATTACGTGCCTTACGAGAAGGATCTTACGAAGGAGGACGTCAACTTTACGTCTACGCTCGGAAGGTCGACGCACGTTTACTTCCCGTATTTCAACGTCGAAACGGATAACGGCGGCGCGATGCTCGCTATCGGTTGGGCGGGAACGTGGCAGGCGGACTTTACTTTCGATAAAGATGAAAACGCCACCCGCTTTATCGGCACGGCTACCGTCGGGCTCAATACCTATTTAAAGCCGGGCGAAACGGTGCGCACTCCGCTTATCGGCGTAGTTCGCTATTTCGAGCGCGACGAAGACAAAGCCACCAACGCTTGGAGAAGATGGGTAGTCGACTGCAACCTTCCGCGCGAAAAGGCGGGAAGCAGTAAGAGCGTTCAGCCCTTCTCGCAGATAACCTTCAGTCTCGATACGGGCAGACCCAACAGCGACGGCTCCATCTCCGAAGGTTACGACAGCTGGCAAAAAAGTATTGACGCATTTTTAGACGGCGGGCTTTACGGCGACGTAAGGTGGTTCGACGCGGGCTGGTATATGGCGCCGAACGGCTCTTCGCCCGTTTCCGACTGGTGGGGTACCGTCGGAACGTGGGTGATAGATCCCAAAAAGTGGCCGGGCGATACATTCCGTGAAAGCGTCGAATACTTCCACGAAAAGAATATCGACACCATGGTCTGGTTCGAGCCCGAACGCGTTACCGATCTCGCGAATATGACGAAATACGGTTACAAGCGTACGTGGGTGCTTTCCGATCACGGAAACAACAACGTTTACATCAACAATCTCGGAGATCCCGAAGCTTTGAAGTGGACGCTCGCCCGCATTATAGACTTTTTTGAAACTCACGATATAGACTTCTACCGCGAAGACTTCAATATCGATCCGACTATCTTCTGGAGTATAGGCGACGGGTATCAGGGCGCGAACCGCACGGGTATTACCGAAAACCTGTATATCCAAGGGCATTTCGCGCTGTGGGACGGCATTATCGAATACTGCGCCGCGCACGGCAAACGCCCGTACGTAGACAGCTGCGCTTCGGGCGGCGGCAGAAACGACCTTGAAACTATCCGCAGGAGCGTTCCGCTTTTAAGGAGCGACTCCGACCGTACAACCATCGCGAGAAGGCTTGCGTTTTCGTCGTCCATAAATAAATGGCTGCCGTTTACGGGCGCTTCTTCCAACGAAACGGACGGCGCGCAGATAGCTACGGGCGTTACCGATATTTATACGCTCCGCGCGACTTTCCTTGCTTCGCACTCTTACAGCGCCAAGTGGGCGACCGAACCTTCTTCGGTCAGATGGGAAGCTCTCCGTCAGGGCATTTCCGAGTGGAGAGAATTCAATAAGTACGTGCTTAAAGATTTCTATAATCTCACTCCGTACAGGGGCGTGAACGACGATTCGCACTGGACGAGCTTTATGTACGTCGATACCGAGACGAACAGCGCGGCGGTACAGGCTTTCCGTCAGAAAAATTGCCCCGAAGATACTTTCAAGATCGTTTTGAAAGGGCTTGAGCCCGACACCGTCTATTCGGTACGCGACGTCGACGGCGTCAACGGCGTTCAACGCGTTCGCGGCAGGGCGCTTATGACGAGCGGGCTTGCTCTTTACGCCGAAAACGCGAGAACGGCTATCACGCTTTACGTCGAACCTATCAATTAAAACGCGTATCCGCCGCAAGTAAGGCGGATAAACGGATAAAACAAAAACAAAAAATCGCCGCTTACGGACTTTCCGTCCGCAAGCGGCGTTTTGATTAAATTTTTCGCGGCTTCGTTACTCCGTTTCGTAGAGAGTGAATTCGCCGTAGTTTGAGAAGGAACGCACGTTTTTGCCTGCGTTTTTCTTTTTGTAGTCGGCAGGGGAACAGTTTTCGGCTTTTCTGAAATTATATATAAGCTGTTCGCGGCAGTTGAAACCGCACATCGCCGAGATCTCGCTCGTGGTAAGGTTTGATTGTTCGAGCAGATATTTAGCCTGCATTATGCGCTTTTCGATAATGACGTCGTACACCGTTTTGCCGTACTTTTCCTTGAACAGGCGTTGAAGGTAAACGACGGAAATCTTTACGTGGTCGGCTACGTCGGACACCTTTATCTCGCCGAGAAAGTGCGAATTTATGTATACCATAGCCGTATCGACGTACACCAGCCCCGTCTTTACGTGGCTTTCAAGCTGAACGCAGTGGGAAACGTCCATAAAAAATTTGGTCGTGAGAAGCGACAGATAGAGCGCGCGCTCGGGGCTTTGCGGGCTCGTTGCGGCGCCGATGATGTCTTTCATCGTTCGGGAAACGTTCTTTTCGTCGAGCAAAAGGTAGTAATTTTTATCGGAAGCGATAAGCTCTTTGAGCTGCAGACACCAGTTTGAAAGCCAGTCGAGCGATACGTTCATTACGCTCTCGCCGACGAAGGGAGTTTTTTCGCCGACTTGTTTGTTTGCCGCGGGTAAAAATTCAAGGTTTATTATTTTAGTCTGCGGCAGAACGTTCGCAAGTTTGTGGAAATAGCCCGTATTCACTATTATAAAACAGTTTTTGTTTACCGTTATCGAATAAGACTTATCGTCGTCCGACTTGTACACGAAATCGAACCCGCCGTTTTCGCAGTACATTATCTCGAGTTGGGGGTGGGTGTGATATTCCATCGTGAAATCGGGGCGGAAATTTTCGTAATACCAGTTTTCAAGCGCAAGATTGAGCCTTGATAAATTTTTAAGTCTTTTATAATCCTTAAAAGCTACGTTCGCCGTTTCCATACCGTTATTTTAGCATCGTTTTCGCGTAAAGTCAACAAAAAATAATTTTGTTTTGTATTTCTCATAAAAACACGGAAAAAGATAACTCAATTTGGTTATCGGTATTGAAATCGAAATAAAATTCTGTTATAACAAAATTATGAAAGGAAAAAACGAGCGCTTATCCGAATGCTCGGAAAGGCGCGCCCGATAGGTGGTTTATGATGAAGAAGGCAAATAAAATCGTCGCAGCGCTGCTTGCCGTATTCACGGCGGCGTGTATGGTCGCGTGCGAAGAACAAAGCGGAAACGACTCGTCTGCTTCCGCCGGGCAGAATTCGCAGTCGGCGGCAAAGCCCGTAGCCGAGTTCAACGACTACTCCAACCCGACTTATCCGCTCGTGAACGGCGAAAAACAGGTGACCTATCAAGCCGATCCGTATATCGTCCGCGACGACGACGGCACGTATTATCTCTATTGCACGCAGACGAGCGCTTACACCCCCAAACTTTCGTTCAAACGCGGGCCGATATGGAAGTCGATAGATTTGCATAGCTGGGAATACGTTTCCGACGTGTTTGCCGACTATAACCCGACTTGGGGAACTTCGGGCGCGGGCGTATGGGCGCCTACGGTCGTAAAGGTCGGCGACAAATGGAACTTTTACTATTCGCTTTCCGTCGGCGGCGACGAAAACCCCGGTATCGGCGTAGCTACTTCTCCCACCCCTTACGGACCGTGGACTCATCACGGAAAGCTTTTCGACAGCGTGGGCATAGGCGTTACCAACTCGATAGATCCGCACGTCTTTTACGACGACGGCAACCTGTATATGGTTTTCGGCTCGTTCGGCGGGCTTATAACGCTTATAGAACTTACCGACGACGGCTTGGGACTTAAAGGCGGGCTTGAATATCAACGCGAAAACAAAGTCGCACTCGGCGGTTACGAAGTATTCGAGTCGAACAACTACGAAGCGAGCTTCATTTTAAAAAAAGACGGTTACTACTACCTTCTCTTATCGACGGGAACGTGTCTTAGCGGTACCAACTCGACGTATCGCGTAGTTGCGGCAAGGTCTGAAAACTTAAAAGGCCCTTATCTCGACTCTAAGGGCAGAAATATGTTCGGTCCTAACCGAGGCGACGCCGTAGTCGTTCCCGCGTTAAGCGGAGCTATGGGCACGGGGCACTGCGCCGTTATTGCCGACGATACGGGAGAATACTGGATGGTCTACCACGGTTACGATACCACGAGCGCGTATAACGATTACCGAGTGCTGTATCTCGACAAACTTCTGTGGAACGAAACGACGGGTATGCCTTACGTCGAAGGAAACAAAGCTTCCAACGGCGTAACGCTTCCGGGACCTTATATAGATATTATCGAGAAGGAATAAAAGTCGCGCTATAACGCCTTAATCGACTTTTTTCGTCAAAAGTGACAAGGCGTTTGCCGCTTATTTAATAAAAGGAAAGAAAATATGAAAAGATTTTTATTGATATTTATAGCTACGGTTATGGCGGTCACGGTCGTCGGATGCGGCTCGGGAACTTCAAAAAACTCTGCGAACGGCTCGGCGGTAACGATCGACGGAGATTCCTCGGGCGGGAGCGGAAATAAACCTTCCGAGCCTGAGAGAACTTACAAGACGGAAAAGTATTCCAACCCGCTCCGTTTCCATAAGCGCGACGGTTCCGAATATCTCGTTACGGCGGCGGACCCCGACGTCTACCGCGACGACGCTTCGGGCTACTTCTATATGTATTGCACGAACACCTACTGCGAAATGGGATCAAAAGGTATGCAATTCGACCGCGGCCCCATATTCAGAAGCAAAAATCTCGTCGACTGGACGTGGGTAGGCAGCGTGTTTGCCGATTCTCCCGACGCGCTCAGCTGGCACGACAAGGACGCGGGCGTATGGGCGCCTTCGGTGATAAAAGTCGGCAACAGATATAATTACTACTATTCTCTGTCGCTCTGGGGCGACGATAACCCGGGTATCGGCGTTGCCACGGCTCCTACGCCTTACGGACCGTGGACGCACTACGGCAAGCTTCTCGACAGCAAGATGACGGGCGTTAAAAACGGCATCGATCCGCAGCCCTTTTACGACGGCGAACAGCTGTATATTATATGGGGAAGCTTTTTCGGGATAGCTTGCACGCCGCTCACCGACGACGGCACCGAAGTTTTCTACGGCGACAACGTCAAGGAACATATAACCTATCTTATTGCCGATAACACGGACGGCGGTATGGATATAGACATCAACTACGAAGGAAGTTACGTCGTCGAGCACGACGGAAAACTCTATTACTTCGGCTCGCAGGGAACGTGCCTTGACGGCGTAAACTCCACGTATCGCGTCCGCGCAGGCGTTGCGGATAAGTTCCTCGAACCTT
>CACXHH010000136.1 GCA_902767455.1 uncultured Eubacteriales bacterium | reverse complement strand
GCAAAATAATATCAATACTTTAAAAGCGGGCTATCCGATACTTCGGAGAGCCCGCTTTTTTTGTAAAAAATCAAATTACGCGTTTCGTAATAATTTTAAAAATCAATGAATTTATGCGATATTTTAGAGTTTATTATTAAATTCGGATATAGCCCAGTTACCATTCTTAAAAATCGTCGTCTTTGTCCCGAAAGCATCTTCGCCGACTATCTCGAGATCGGCGCTTCCGATCATAAAATCAACGTGGATAGACGAATCGTTGATACCGTTTTTATGATATTCTTCTTTCGTCATATTCTCGTAACCGAACAAACAATCGGGAAATCCCCTTCCGAGAGCTAAGTGACAGCACGCGTTTTCGTCGTAAAGCGTTTCGTAAAACAGAAGCCCGCTGTTGTTGATAGGGTTATCAAACGGAACGAGCGCGCATTCGCCGAGCATACATGAGCCTTCGTCGATAGCGACGAGTTGTCTTAAAAGCTCCTCGTTTTTTTCGGCTTTAACGGACGAAACTTTTCCGTTCGTAAACGTCAAAGAAAAGTTTTCTATAAGATGACCTTGATAGGAAAGCGGTTTAGTCGCCACGACCGTTCCTTCGCAAGCTCCGAATTTGGGAGAAGTAAATATTTCAAGTGAAGGGATATTCGGGTTGAAGTTGACGCCCGAAAGAGTCGTATCGTAACCGCCGCAAAACTTCCCGAGTTCGTTTAGCGTCACGTTGAAATTCGTGCCGTTTTTCGATTTATAATACAGTTTGCGGAGCTTCAATCCGTTAATATAGTCGCATTTTTGCTTGATCTGTTTATTGAAATCGTCCCAACTTGCAACGGGATCTTCCGTAACGAGCGAACAGTCGAGTATCGCCTGCCAAAGCTTTTCTATCGCCACCGACTTTCTTTCGCCGGGGAACACCTTTTTAGCCCATTTTTCACCGGGAACGGCGGCGATACACCATTGATGTTTAGCGTCTATCTCGTCGCGATATGGTTTTAAAATAGCGGCGCGGGCTTGCTGTATCGTCATAAGCTTATTTTGATTTACGCCTTTAAGCCCGTCGGGATCGTCGGATACGAGCATAAGCCTTGCGGGCAAATGCTCCGATCTCCACTCGAGTTTAGCCTTTTCAAAGCTTTCGAGCGTACACATAGCCTTAGTGTTTGCGCCGTTATATGTAACTTTATCGAGCGGCTGATAGTAAAAATCGACGAAAACCTTTCTTGCGCCCGCTTTATATAACTTGTTTACTACGAGAGCGACGAATTCGGGTTGTTCAACGGAAGCCGTCACGAAAACGTCTTGTCCTTTTTGGATATTAAGTCCTTTTTTTACTAATAATTCAGCGTATTTGTTAAGTATTGATTTATTCATTTTCATCTCCGTTTACGATATTTGCAAGGTCTTTGAGTTTGCTCTCGAAAAGCACGCCGTAACCGTGTTCGTTTGCGTAAGGAATAGTGTTCTTCATACAATCGACGGTAAAATCTACGGCGATCTTCGCGCTGTCAAAAGGCGTAAAGCCCTTCATCAACGCGCCTACGAACGTGCTCGAATATATATCCCCCGTTCCGTGGAAGTTGCGAGGTATTCTCTCTCTGAAATAGTAGCTTACGGTATCGGAAGCGCAATCGTAGCAAGCGACGCCGAGTTCGTCGTCGGCAAATCCTACGCCCGTTAAAACTACGGTCTTTACCGATAATTCTACTGCAAGCCTTCTTACGAGAAGTTCTATAAAATCCTTGTCGTAACCTTCTAAAACGGGCTCGTCGCCGAGAAGGTACGCGGCTTCGGTAAGATTAGGCAGAATAACGTCGGCATTATGACAAAGTTTCGCCATGTTTTTGGCAAAATCGGCGTCAAAACCGTAGTAAAAGCTTCCGTTGTCAGCCATGACGGGATCGATTATCTTTAACCCTTTGTTGAGAGTTTCGCATATCTCGATGACGGAGTCTATCTGATCTTTTAAAATATACCCCGTATAAACTGCGTCGAAAGATATATTTTCGCTTTTCCAGTGTTCGATTATCTTCGGAAACTCACCGCT
>CACXHH010000135.1 GCA_902767455.1 uncultured Eubacteriales bacterium | reverse complement strand
GGAGTCGTATATTTATCTACGTCGGCGCTTCTTAAGACCACGCATTGAGAGTTGTTCATATAGCTGAAAGAAAAGTCGCAGTTTTCCTTTCTCGCGTCGGTGACGGTGAAGCCGTTCCATATACAGTCGATGGAGCCGGAATTGAGCTCGATGAAGTTTTTGCTCCAGGTTATGACCTGAAATTTAGCTTCAAGACCGAGCTTTTTGGCAACGGCGTTGGCAAGGTCGGTGTCAAAGCCCGTCATCTCTCCGTCTTCGTTGCTGTAACTCATGGGCGGATATAAGGTTATTCCGCATACGAAATAACCCTTTTTGTTTATCGACGAATAGTCGGACGTCTTTGCGCCGCACGCGGTGAGCGTAAGCGTTGAAAGTAAAAACGCGCAAATTACGGCTACGGCAGTTATTTTCTTCATAAAATTCTCCTTTAGTCGGAGCGACGCGACGCCCGACGACGTTTATTTTACTTTATCACTTTATCGCGGTAAAGTAATGATGGTATGATTATACACGATGAAAAGGAGTTTGTAAAGCAAAAATAACGATTTTTTTTAAATTATGAATCAGGAATTTGTAATTGATAGTTTTTGCAGAAGGCATGCTTCATTTTCGCGTTAGCGAAAACTTCATTTCGACGCTTTTGCGGCGACAGAAAGCGTCAATAAATATTTCCTACGCAGAAATTTCGTTTAAACGCTTGATTTATATTAAAAGCTGTTATATAATGATAGAACAAATCAAATGCCGTCGGTTAAAGACGGCATAAGGAGGATAAAATGAGAAAGTTTTTACTCACTCTGTTTTCGTTTGTAATGGTACTGAGCCTTGCTCTGTTTACCGTTGCATGCAAAGTCAGAGGCGGCAAGGCAGATACTTCTGACTCGACGCCCACCGTCTCTTCTCCCGAAGAGACCACGAATTCTTCAGAAGACACCAACACTTCCGCGCAGCAACCCGAACATGTTCATACTCCGTCAGCGGAATACTTTACCGACGGTGAATACCACTGGCACACCTGCACGGAATGCGGCGAAATAATTGACAAAGCTCAGCATCAGACGGGCGAAGCCACCGTTTCCGAACAGTTGAAAGAAGGTGAAACGTGCGTATATACCGTGACTTACACGGCGAACTGCTCGGTATGCGAAAAGGAAGTCACGCTTGACGAAACGACTTACGACAGGCACGACTACACCATGACCATCACCACGGAAGCCAACTGCTCCAACGCAGGCGTAAAGACTTATACCTGCACGCACGGCGACAGCACCTACACCGAACCTTACACCAACGAATCGGCTCACGTTTACGGCGAAGGCACGACTATCGACAACGTTACCACGTACAAATGCCAGTACTGCGATAACAGTTACGAAGTTATAAGCGCCAAACAGTCCACCGCCGCCACCACGACGACCGAAACGCTCGCAAAAGTCGGCGCCATCGAACTTAAAACGGCTACCATCGCTCTCGATACCGCCGTTCTCAAAAATATTTCCGAAAACACCAACGTTTCCATAACCGCCGAAACCAAGACGGCTGACGACGTTACCGTTTCCGACGAAGTAAAAACTCAGATCGGCGACAGCCCCGTTTACGACTTCACGCTCACCGCCGACGATACGCCCGTATCTCAGCTCGGCGGCAAAGTCACCATAACCGTACCCTACACGCTCGGCGAAAACGAAGACCCGGACGCTATAGCCGTATGGTATCTGAACGGCGATAAGGTCGAATCCATCGAAGCTTCTTACGCCAACCGCTACGTAACCTTCGAAACCGATCACTTCTCCTACTACACCGTAGTTAAACTTTCGAGAGAAGAGACCTGTAAAGTTTACGGTCACTCTTTCGTTACCACTTCTACCAAGGAAAGCACGTGCGCGGCTCAGGGCTATATGACCGAAGTTTGCCGTCGTTGCGGCGAAACGAAAACGACTACCCTTCCCCTTACCGACCACGATTATAAACTCGTATCGGTTACGGCTTCCACCACCACGACGCACGGCCACAGAGATTATAAGTGCGAGAACTGCGGCGACACTTACGTCGAAGAACTCCCCTTGATCCGCGAAACGGGTGACGGTTTCCTTGAAAACTTATTGATAAGCACTTTAAGAAACAGTCTCGTCATGAACGCTTCGATGAACGGTCAGAGCAACTACGCCTATCTTATCAACGAAAACGGCATGATCTGTCTTGCCTCTGTCAGCGACAATAACATAAACATTCAGATCGGCGACAAGTCGTACTCCATGTACACTCACGACGGCAGCTACAACTATTCGATAAGAGAGTCTCAAAGCAGCGGTCCCGACGCTTCGATGATATTCGCGATGATAGAGCAGATCTATCCGTTGATCCCCGAAATGCTCACCGACGCGGTCTGGAACGTAGTTACCACCCACTTACTCACCGTTGAAGAAACAGAAGCGGGCTACACGCTCACTCTCGATCTCGACAAATTCGCGACTTCCGTCCGCACGATACTCGCTTCCACCGTTAAGGAAGATATCGACTTCCTGCTCGGCAAAGGCGCTTACGACGGAATTCTCGATTTCGCTCAGACGGCTTTTGAAAGCACGGTCGGAGAACTTCTCGAAACTCTCAAAGTCGTTTACAACGTAAACGTCGACGGCATAATCGACTTTGCAGACGGCTTTATCAAAGGTATGTCCGGCGGTCAGGCTTCGGCAAAAGATATGCTCGTCCAAATGAAGGATATGACTATCCCCAACGTTATCACGATGATCATGTCGGGAATGGGCGGCGGTAATTCTCCCGCTCCCACGCCCACCGAGCCCGCCTATCCGATGCCCGAACCGAAATTCGCTTCCGAAGAAGGTCAGGCTCCCGCTATGGACTTCGCGCAGATCAAAGAAATGATCGAACAGTACGCTTCGATGAAGGTAAACGACCTCGTTCATCTCTTCCCCGAAGTTCCCGAAACGCTCACCGGCAGCGACCTTCTCGCTTTTATCGGCGCTATGTCTCACGCGCCCGCCGCCATCACGAGCTTGACCGCTCAGATCGAAACGGATAAGAAAGGCGCGCTTTCGACTTTCTCGTTTGAAGCCGTAGTCGGCAACGACACTTACGCCGCGACCATGACTTGCGTTAAAGAGCTTCCCGCCGAAGATCAGAAGATACTCGACGACGCCAAAGCCAATATCGAAAATTACGTAAACAACCCCGCCTTCACCATCTCCGAAGACAACTACGAGTTCATCGTAAAAGACCTTGAAGAAACGTACGGCGTTAAATTCTCTTACACCGAAGAAGACGGCGAAGTCGTTCTCGTTTCCGACCGCAAACAGGAAAAAGACACGAAATGGGTAAAAGGTTACGCAGTTTACGAAGACGGCGAATTGTTACGCTTCTTTGCAGATTACGAATATGAAGCTTTCGAAGCTTTCCAACAAGCCAACAGCGACAAATTCAAAGACGGAACGTACTATTGTGATTACGATGGTCGCGATATCGAAGTATCCTACGCTTCGTACTACGAAGTAAGATTTATGGATTACTCCTACAACGGCAACAGCGTAACGGTAAACTTCGGCGATCCCGACCACGCTTGCAAGAGCTTCGGGAGAGAAGTTACTTACTACACCGATTGCGAAGAAGAAGACTTGTTCCGCCCCGAAAATGAGACTGAAGGAAGCGTATACGCTATCTTAAACGTCAAGACGGGCGAAGTGACTATTGCCTACCATGAATTGACCACGAAAGGTATCCCCACCGTTGAAGAGATAACGGAAGAAGAGTATCTCGCAAACACGCCTAACGGCTGGAAAAGCGACAGAGACGAAACTTTCGCGAAATTCGGAGCAACTTACGAATCCGAATACTACAAACTTTCTTACGATAACGGCGACGTACAATACAGAGTTATCAATTACGCCACTCTCAACGGCGTCTTGATGTCTTACGGTAACAACATTTACTATACGACGATCGTTTCGCCCGTAAACAACCCCTACTACGCGACGTACGTAGACTTTGAAATGAAGAAAGACGGGCTCGGTGAGTACGTACGCGTCAGAATCAACATGAATACTCTCGGCGAATACGGGTATATGGAATATCGTTCCGAAGACGTCAGAGATCTCTTCTACAACTACGCTTACGACACAACGCGTAACAGCGCTACTCTCGGCAACGCTACGATGAAGATCGCGACGTACGACGACAAAGGCAACTACGTGACGGGTACTTATACCGTTACCGTAGGCGGAAAGAATTACGGTCCGTTCAACTATCATCTCTGCAAAAAACACAATTACGCCACTCTCACCGCAGAAGACAGAGAAAACTGCACGACGATAACGCTCGAATACTGCACTATCTGCGGCGAAGGACACACGAACACGAAAACCAGCCATAAATGGGTTTCCAACGGCGAAGGATACGAAACGATACCTCACACGCAGACTCAGTACGGCGTTTACGTCACGTCGGCTTACTGCTCCGTTTGCGGCGCAACGAGAAATACTTATTACTACACCGCTTGCGAACACGTTCACACCCACGAAGACGGCGACAACACCGTCTGCGACGACTGCCGTTACAGCTACGTTACCGAAAACGGCGCGCCCGTTCTCTATCTCGAAAATCTCGGTTACGACGAGTCCGGCAACGTAATATTCGGGTTCAGATTTGCCGCCAAGATGAATCTCGGCGAATGGCCTGAGTACACGACCATCGAAAAGACCAAAGACGGCTACAGCAGATATTACTCCGAACGTTACGACGCGTCAACCGCTGAAAAGCTCGGCGTACCCTTCATCGCTCTCAGCGATATCGACAATCAGTACAATTACCTTGTGAACGAATACTCCGTCTACGCCGACGTATGTTACTACGACGAAAACGGTAAGCTCCAACACACCGGATACCGCTCATACGGCAGACCTGAAAGGGAATACGTTGATTTCGACAAGGATAAACTTCCTATTCAATACTACAGGAATATCATCCGTTTCAACAATGCCGACATGCAGGAAAAACTCAATGCCGCCGAAAAAGACCTTGAAAAGAATTGCTTTATCGTTATTACCGTCGTCAACGATAATAACGGGGAAGCGTTCGAGTACGTATTAGATTGATAAGCTTCAGCGACACAAAAACTTAACTATTTCGCCGTTGCAGGCAAATTCGCTTGCAACGGCGCAATTTTTTTATTATCACTT
>CACXHH010000134.1 GCA_902767455.1 uncultured Eubacteriales bacterium | reverse complement strand
GTCATTTTGACGAGCCCGTTTTCTATCGCGGGATTAAGGTAACTGTTTCTGAGCGTTTCTTTTGACTTTATGCTCAGCCGCGCCATCAATTCGTTGGCGGAAACGGGGATATCCGGTTCCATAACGGACAACAGTCGGTTGACTTGTTCGGAAACGTTTTTTGCTTCTTTGCTTGCGTTTTCGATAACTTCGTCAAGCACTTCGTCGATCATTTTGAGCATAAATTCGATAAATGCGTTTGAGTTGCCGACTTTGTGACAAGTCGCTATCGTCGCGTAATAATCAGATTGATACTTTTGTATCTGAGATTCTATCGGGATATACTCGAATAACGGATTCCATTTCGTCAACAACACGTTTTGCCACAGTCTCGCGGTACGTCCGTTGCCGTCGCCGAAAGGATGAATAAAGACAAATTCATAATGGAAAACACATGATTTTATCAAAACGTGCGTCTCGTCGTCGTTTTTGAGCCAATCGAACAGGTCACGCATAAGCGACGGTACCATATTTTCGGGCGGGGCAACGAAAACGAGCGTTTTCCCGTTAAACACGCCTTCGCCGTGCGTTCTGTACCCGCACGCGTCTTCTTCCACGAGATACGTAAGAATTTCGTGCGCTTTAATAAGGTCTTTTTCGCTGTATCCGTCAAACGTACCGATCATATCGTAGGCTTTGTAGGCGTTTTTGACTTCCTGAATCTCCTTTTGCGGCCCGACGACCGTTTTCCCGTCGATAACGGCTCTCACCTGTTCGACGGATAAAGAATTTGCTTCGATAACAAGGGAAGAATGAATCGACTTTATCTTGTTGTTACGGCGCAATGTCGGCATTCGTTTCAACGAAGAAAAAGACGTGATCTTGCCTACTTTTTCAGTAATAGAAATCGTCCTTGAAAGCATGGCTTTCGTAATCGAAAACGGCGGTTTATACATAACGCGACGCTCCTTTTGTTTCTGAACGTATTATATCATATTTTTCGCGAACAATCAAGCGTCTTGCTTAAATCTTGCTTAAAATGTTGCTTAAACGAGCTTTGAAAGAAAACGTCGAATTTAAAAAAATATGCCGAATATCAGGCAAATGACTGACGTAAATCTTTTGTTCTTACGGCGGAATTACGGTGTGCGTCGCTGTGCGGGAAAAGTTCGTTGCCGCCTTGAAACGACGTTTTAAAGCCGAACTGGCGCGTTAATATGACGTACTTTTCAAATTGTGTTAAAAACGCTTTGCGTTTTCGCGCGCGATGTGATATAATTACTGAAAAATAAACGGTGCCGCCGAGCGTGGCGGCTTAAGGAGAAATATGTATCAGAAAAACGTTTGGGAAGGAATTTCCGCGCAAAAGAAACAAGCTATTTTTGATTTCAACGAAGGTTACAAGTCGTTTTTGTCGGCGGCTAAAACCGAACGCCTTGCGGTAAGAGAAGCCGAAAAGCTCGCGCGCGCCGCAGGTTACAAGAGATTTGACGAGTATAAAACCTTAAAGGCGGGCGACAAAGTTTACTTCATCAACAGAGAAAAGAATATTATCCTTTATCTTATCGGCAAAAAGCCCGTATCCGAAGGCATGAATATTCTCGGCGCGCATATCGACTCGCCGAGGCTCGACCTTAAACAAAATCCGCTCTACGAATCCAAGGGGCTCGCTCTTATGGATACGCACTACTACGGCGGCGTTAAAAAATATCAATACGTAACTCTTCCGCTCGCTCTTCACGGCGTTATCTGCAAAAAGGACGGCACGAAAGTAGAAGTTTCCGTCGGCGAAAAGGACGACGAACCCGTACTCGGTATAGGCGATCTTCTCCCGCATCTTGCTCAGGAACAGATGAAAGGCAACGCCGCTACCTTTATCGAAGGCGAAAAGCTTGACGTTACCGTCGGTTCTATCCCGCTCGACGGAGAAGAAAAGGACGCCGTCAAAGCCAACGTTTTGAAAATTCTCGAAGAAAAGTACGGCGCCTGCGAAGAAGACCTTATGTCTGCCGAAATTGAAGTCGTTCCCGCGGGAAAGGCGAGAGATTACGGTCTTGACAGAAGTATGGTCATGTCCTACGGTCAGGACGACAGAGTGTGCGCGTACACTTCGCTCATCGCTCTTCTCGATACGCCCACTCCCGAATACACGGCTTGCTGCGAACTCGTAGACAAGGAAGAGATAGGCAGCGTCGGCGCGACGGGAGCGCAGTCGGTATTCTTTGAAAACACCGTCGCCGAACTTCTCAACAAGATGGGCGAAACGAACTACATAGCTTTAAAGAGAGCGATGGAAAATTCCAAAATGCTCAGCAGCGACGTAAGCGCCGCGCTCGACCCCCTTTACACGAGCGTAAGCGACGAAAACAACTGTGCTAAAATAAACTACGGCGTAGTATTCAACAAATACACCGGCTCGCGCGGCAAGAGCGGCGCCAACGACGCTATGCCCGAATTTATCGCGTATTTAAGAAAGATACTCGACGACGACGGCGTTTACTTCCAGACGGGCGAACTCGGAAAAGTCGACGCGGGCGGCGGCGGCACGATAGCTTATATCCTTGCCAAGTATAACATGCTCGTTATCGACGCGGGCGTTCCCGTGCTCAATATGCACGCTCCGTGGGAAGTTACCGCCAAAGCCGACGTTTACGAAGCGTATCTTTGCTACAAATCGTTCATTAAATAAGCAGCGGCAGGCATATAATATATATCGGGGCTTTCGTCTTATCCGAAAGCCCCGTAGGTTTTTTCGGCGGCTGCGGTTTGGTCTTTGAGTACGCTTTCGGGCTTTTACGCACGCCGACTAATTTTCTCAAACGAGTTAATAAAGTTTGACATATAAGACAAAATATATTAGAATGTATCGGGTGTGCGGTGAAACGCGTACAATTTCCGCTTTAAACGCGCGCCTTTGAAAACAGACAAGGAATAGTTACGTAAATGAACGGACAAGATTACAAGGCGTTTTTAAATGCGGGTTATAAAATGCTCAAAGCGAACGCCGAGGAAGTCAACGACCTTAACGTTTTTCCCATTCCGGACGGCGACACGGGCGACAATATGTGTTCGACGATGCGCGGCGGAGTGGAAGCGATAGCAAATTCCGACGAAACGTCGTTATCGGTCGTAAGCGAAAAGGCGGCTCGCGGAATGCTTCTCAATGCAAGGGGCAATTCGGGCGTCATCTTATCGCAGATATTCGCCGGCATCAACAACGGTTTTTCGTCGCTCGACGAAGCAGACTTCGACCAAGTTATAAACGCGCTCGAAGAAGGCGTTAAGAGTTCTTATAAAGCCGTTGAAAAACCGACCGAAGGAACTATCCTCACGGTTTTTCGCGAAGCGGTCGCTTACGCCAAAGAGAACGCGACTTCGCGCGATAAGCAGGAGTTTATCGATAAACTCTTTGAAGGCGCCGAAATATCTCTCGAACACACCCCCGAACTTCTCGACGTTTTAAAGGAAGCGGGCGTTATCGATTCGGGCGGCAAGGGCGTATGCTATATTCTCAAAGGCGTAGGCGCGTGCTTGAAAGGCGAAGAGATAGAAGATTCTTCCGCCGAGCATAGTCACTCCTCCCCCGCGGTAAAAGATATAGACTTTTCTCTTTTCACCGAAGACAGCGTTATGAAATTCGGCTACTGCACCGAGTTTTTGTTAAGACTTACCCGCTCAAAGACTGATATAGAAAAATTCAATATCGACACGTTTATCGAAGATCTTAAAAAGCTCGGCGATTCCATCGTCGCGTTTTTGACGGGTACTATCGTCAAGGTACATATCCACAGCTTCAATCCCGATAAGATATTCGGTTACGCGCTTCAATACGGCGAGTTTCTGACCGTGAAGGTCGAAAACATGACCTTGCAACACAACGAAACGCTCGTCGAAAAGCCCAAGTATGCAAAGAACGAAAAACGCAAGAAATTCGGCGTGGTCACCGTCGCTACGGGCGAAGGGCTGACGCAGGTCTTTAAAGATCAGGGCGCCGACGTCGTAATAGAAGGCGGACAGGGCGCAAATCCTTCGCTCGAAGATTTTCTCGACGCCTATAACGCCGTAAACGCCGACGAGATATTCGTTCTCCCTAACAACGGAAACATCTTGCTCGTTGCCAACGCTTCGGCTAAAGAATACGACAAATCGATTATCCGCGTTATCCCGAGCAAGTCTATAGGTGAAGGGTATTCGGCGCTTTCCATGCTCGATCTGACTCTTCCCGACGGCGACGCCGTTGCCGACGTGATGCTGTCCGCGATGAGCGAGTCCGTCACCGGGCTTATCTCTAAGGCGACTCGCGAAGCAAATCTCAATTCCGTCGAGATAAAGAAGGACGATTACGTAGGTTTTTCGGGCAAGGAAATGCTGTGTGACGATCCCGACAGACTCACGGCTTGCTATCGCCTTTTAAAAAAGCTCGGCATTGACGAAAAGTATTTTCTCGTGGCGTTCTACGGAAAAGACGTGCCCGAAGAAGAACGCGCCTGCTTTGAAAAATACGTTCAGGAAAACTATCCCGATATAGAGTTCTACGGAATAGACGGCGGACAGGACGTGTTCGATTTCGTGTTCGTAATGTAATATCGACAATATAAGAAACCCTTCGGCGTGAAGATTTTCAGCCGAAGGTTTTTTTTCGCGCGGAGTAAGTTCACGTTATCGATCGAAAACGCTTAAATGAAATTTTACGTAAAAAATATATTAAAGTCGTTTACTTTTTTTCTCAATTATATTATAATGATATAAATTGTTTCGCATTATAACAAAATGATATAAATAAACGGCTTTGATTTTTTCGTCGGGAGGGAGCTATGAACTACGAATATTATAAGATATTTTACGCCGTTGCGGTCAATAAAAACATTACGCGCGCGGCGGAAGTGCTGTATTCGAGCCAACCAGCCGTCAGCAGAGTTATCGCAAATATGGAAAACGAGCTCAACTGTAAGCTGTTTATAAGAGATAAAAGCGGCGTGAAGCTCACCAAGGAAGGCGAAGAACTGTTTGAGAGAGTGGGCGAATCGTGCAGTAAGCTGATGCGCGCCGACGAGGACTTTTCAAGGTACGTCAAGCTCAAAGAAACGACCGTCTACGTCGGCTCTACGGTCACGGCGCTCTATTGTTTCGTGTTTGATTTTCTCGAAAAATTCAAAAGGAAAAACCCGAACGTGCATTTCCGCATAAGGACGGGCTCTTCGTCGACGCTCACTTCCGAACTTAAAGACGGCGAACTCGACGTCGTGTTCAACACCACGCCCTTTTCAAGCTCCGACACTCTGACGGTAACTGAGATAAAACGGTTTGAAGATATTCTCGTGGCGGGAAACGGCTTCAGGGCGCTCGAAGGCAAAAAGATAAGCCTTCACGAGCTGAAAAGATACCCGTTTATTCTTTTATCGGAAGGAATGTCCTTCCGTGCCCACGCGGAAGAACTGTTTGCAAAACACGGAGTGGTGATAACGCCCGAACTCGAAACGGATACTTCTTCGCTTCTCGTTCCTATGGCGGAGCAGAACTGGGGCATAGCGCTCGTGCCCGAAAAGATGGCTGAAAAACATATTTCCGAAGGTAAGATTTTCAAGGTCGATATAGTCGAACAGATCCCGCCGCGCTTCGTGACGATGGTGACCGACGTTAAAAATTCGGCGAACAAAACCATCAGGCAGATGCGTAAAATGATCGCCGCGCAGGAATAGTTTTTTAAGTAAAAAACAAGATAAACGACTTATAGCCCGACTTTTCGTGCTTTTAGGCAACTTCGGTCATCCTTACGCAAAGGCACGTCATATCGTCCTCGGCAACGCCGCGCGTCCTTGCGAGCGCTTCTTTGACGACTTCGTCGGCAAGCGTCTGCGGATTAAGGGTGGGAGCTGTCTTTAAATATTCGATAAAGTCGGTCGACGAACCGAAAGCGTCGGTCACACCGTCGGAGAGCATTACGACGACGTCGCCGCCGGTAAGCCCAGTGCTCGCGGTGGTCGGGCGAAGTTCGTCGATTATCCCTATCGGCAAAGAAGAGCCTTCGATAAATCTTATACCTTCGGGCGACAGGATAAACCCGTACGGCGCCCCGACTTTGATGAAATCGCAACTGCCGTCGGCAAGGTTTATTATCCCTATGTCGACAGCCGCGAAGTTGTCCTCTGTCGAAACGGAAATTATCTTATTGACGAGCGGCAGAACCGTTTCCGTCTTTATCCCCGCTTTAAGTAACCCTTCGATAAGCCCTACGGTCGCCGTCGAAGTCGACAAAGCGCCGTCGCCGCTGCCCATTCCGTCCGAAAGGGCGACGAGCAGACCGTCGTCGTCGAGTTTTAAAAGAGAGTGAACGTCACCCGAACTCGTCGAGCCGTCCTTGGTAATCGAACGAACGCCGAACGTCGCGTAAAAGCGCGGCGATTTTTTTATTTCTATAAATTTAAGCCCGCCGCCGATGACTTCCGAGCGCGAAGCCTGCACGGAAAAGGCAGTGTGTTCGGCGACCGCATCGCAAAACTTTTTATCGGAAAGCGTTTCCCTGACGACCGCGTTTACGAAAAACTCTCCTTCGCTCGCGGCGATAACGCCGTAAGTAGGTATCCCGCGTTCTTTGAGAAAGCGCGTGAGCGAGCGTTCGAGTTTATCGTCGTATTTTTCAGAGCGGGTAAGCCCGTAGCCTATCTCGCTCAATCTCTTTTCTACTCCGTGCGAGCAAAGGGCGAGTATCGCGTTTATCTCTTCCGTTCGCGATAACCTGTCGATTTCGGCTGAAAACCCGTCTATAAGGCGGTTAATTTCAAAAATCAACGGATTCGGGTTGGCGCACGCGTCGAGAAAATCTTTCGGAAGATCGACTATCGTCAGCCGACCTTTGGCGATCGCAAGCTCGATAAGCGCTTCGCTTTTCTCGCTCCCGACGAGATTGCAGAATCTTCTCGATTGACATTTGTCGCACGCGTTGGAACACGCCGTTTTGTTTATCTTCTTCACGGCGGCTTTTCTTTTTTCCGACTTTTCGCTCAAAACGTTCAAAGACGCTTCTATCTCGGTGAAGGCTTCGCTCAAATCGTACATTTTTTCGCTCAATCGACCGAGAAACCGAGAGATAGTCTTTCGGGAAACGTTTTCGCCGCCGAGATATCCGTTTTTTGCTATTTTAACGAAAGTTTTCTGCGGAATAGCCGCTACGGTAAGCGCAGGTATCACCGTGAATAACGCGTCGACGTAACCGTAATCGGCAAAGAAGCCGAACAAAAAAGCGAAAACAGCTTCCACTGCGCACGCGGCAAGCGCCGAAAAAAGCCCCGCTTGCGCCGAAAAAACGTATGCGGCGAAAAACTCCGCCGCAAATAAGGCGACGTATCCGCCGTCGCCCGTGTAAACCGAAAAGGGAAGCGCGACAAAGCACGCCACGACGAGCGCCGACGGGCTTTTATACAGCCTTACGGCGAACAACAGCGCGAAAACCGCTACACTTTTTAAGGCGTTTATCCCGAAAAAGTCTATAATACCCAGCCCGCAGACGGCGTAAGTCACGCCGATACAGAATATCTCGTAAACGGTCGGTCGGGCGTTGAATTTTTTATTGAACGCCGTGGATACCGCCACGCTTGATATAAAGTAAAACAGCGTGATAATCGCCGTATAGACGAGCTTATACAAAATTTCTTCGGCGAAAAACGCTATGTAAACGACTTGCGAAGCAAAAAGAATCGGCACCGTTTCAACGCCCGGTTTTTGCCCGCGCTTTTTGTAAAAGCAGGCGGCGATAACGGCGACGGTCACGCAAACGGCGGAGTTTATCGTCATGAATACGTTTCCGTATCTTAGCGAAGCCGTGACGAGCGCGATCGAAAGCGTGATAATTTCTCCGCCGCTTGCCGCAAAAGCGGCGAAAAGCCCCACGGAAAGCGGCGCTTTTTCGTGATTAAGCGTAAAAAATAACAGCGTTTCAGCCGCTAAATTGAGTATTGCGTAAACAAATTTCAGTCTTTTATTCTTCAAAACGGTCACCTTTTTTCTTTAACTGTAACAGAGAACGGCGTAAAAATTCGGTCTTTTTTGAGCGTAAAAGGTCTATTTCGGTCGTAAACGGCTGTCCGATATTATAAATTACGTCGCAATTATTTTAAAATAATAATTATTCCGAAAAAAGGCGTGAAAATTCTTGCTAAATCATTTCGGATATGATAGAATTATCAAGGTTAAAAATTCACACCGAAGCGTTTGGGCATTCCGTGGCGCGTAAATTTTAACTTAATGCGCGCAAGTAATAGCCCTTTTCGGAACTTTCAAACCTTCAAACCGTAAATCTCTATGCGGCGGCGGGCGGAAAATGTTTCGACGGCGCGTCAAAACAGCGCTGAAAAGTTCGCTTCGGGAGGATTAAACGGAGGTATTTTTATGGAAATCACCACAATGAAGCAGCTTCTCGAAGCCGGCGTACACTTCGGTCACCAGACGAGAAGATGGAACCCCAAGATGAAGAAATACATCTTCGGCGCAAGGAACGACATTCATATCATCGACTTGCAGATCACCATCAAACTTATCGAAGAAGCTTACAATTTCGTAGCGCAGAGCGTTCAGGAAGGCAAGACCGTTCTCTTCGTCGGTACCAAACGTCAGGCTCAGGAAGCTATCCAGCAGGAAGCCGAACGCTGCGGCATGTTCTACGTCAACAACCGTTGGCTGGGCGGCACGCTCACCAACTTCAAGACCATTCGCTCGAGAGTTGAAAGGCTCAACAAGCTCGACCAGATGGAAAAAATGGGCGAATTCGATCTTCTTCCCAAGAAAGAAGTTCTCGCTCTTAAAGCCGAAAGAGAAAAATTACAGGCTAACCTCGGCGGTATCAGAGAGATGAAGACTCTTCCCGACATCATGTACGTCGTAGATCCTTCCTGCGAAGATATAGCCGTTAAAGAAGCAAGAAAGCTCGGTATCCCGGTAGTTGCTATCACCGATACCAACTGCAACCCCGATCTGATCGATTACGTTATTTCCGCTAACGACGACGCTATCAAAGCCGTTAAGCTCATAACTTCCATCATCGCCGACGCGGTTATTCAGGGCAATCAGGGCGAAGACGCGGTTATCAGAATGAGAGAAGAAGCCGCCGCCAAGAAGGCCGAAGCAGAAGCCGAAAAGGCAGCCGCCGACGCCGAAGAACAGGCAGCTCCCGCGGAAGACGAAGAAGCTCCCGCCGCTGACGCCGAATAATTTTCGGGCTATACTCGTTTGAGTAATTTCACAAAGATATCATTTAACGGCGGCGCGTATTTAAAGGGCGCCGCGCGAACGACTTTTAAAAAATTATAGGAGATTATATATATGAGCTTTACAGCACTTGACGTTAAGACGCTCCGTGAAAAAACGGGCTGCGGTATGATGGATTGCAAGAAAGCGCTCGTCGAAACGGACGGCGATATGGAAAAGGCAATAGACTATTTGAGAGAAAAGGGTATGGCTACCGCCGCTAAAAAAGCGGGCAGAATAGCTTCCGAAGGCGTTTGCTTTGCCGAAGTTAAAGGTAACACCGCCGTTTTGGTCGAAGTAAACTGCGAATCGGACTTCGTTTCCAAGGGCGATATGTTCGCCGCTTTTGCCAAAGAAGTTGCCGAATACGTTTTCAACAACGACGTTAAGGACGTTGAAGAAGTTATCGCCGCCATGGCAGACAAGACGACCGAAGCTATCCAGAAGATAGGCGAAAACATCAAGATCAGAAGATTTGCCAAATACGTTTCCGACCAGGCTCTCGACAGCTATATCCACATGGGCGGAAAGATCGGCGTTATCGTAGAATGCACGAACGGCGTTTCCGCCGAAACCATACACGACGTAGCTTTACAGATAGCGGCTTATAAGCCCCTGTTCGTAAACCCCGAAGACGTTCCCGCCGAAGTTCTCGACAAAGAAAAAGAGATCATGATCGCTCAGATCAAGAACGATCCCAAGCACGCCAACAAACCGCAGGCTATTCTCGAAAAGATGGTCGAAGGCAAGATCAACAAATACTACGAAGAAAACTGCCTTATGAAACAGG
>CACXHH010000133.1 GCA_902767455.1 uncultured Eubacteriales bacterium | reverse complement strand
TTTATAAGTTGAAGGTAAACAACCGTTTTTCCGCTTCCCGTAACGCCGTGTATGAGCGTGACGGTTTTATCTGTATTTCTTATAGAAGAGAGCGCTGCCTGTTGCGCGGGTGAAAAAGTAACGTCGTTTCGCCTTCCTTCTACGCCTTTATACGGCTCGCGGTTTTCGCGGCGTTCGCTCGTTATCAAAAAGCCTTTCTCGACGAGTTTATTTACCGATTCGTTACCGAACGAAGCTTTCAATTCGGAGATCTTGCAGGTTTTTGCGTCTTTCATAAACGAAAGCGCCGCGATCTGCTTGTCCGCGCGTTTGTTTACGCCCGCCAACATATCTTCAAAAGGTATCGCTTCGTTTAAAGAAACGAAGGTCACGAGCTTTCTTTTGACCTTTCCTTTGCGCATTTCCGTCGGCAAGAACAGCCTTAAAACAGCCGCCGAAGGAATATGATACTGCGCCTTCATATAGCGCATAAGCGCTAAACCTTCGACCGTCACCGCGGGAACTTCGTCGAGCGAGCGGATTACGCTTTTGAGTTTTTCGGCGGGATATTCCGAAGTTTCTTTAAGGTTTATGATGATGCCTTCTATTTTCGTGTTGCCGAAAGGTACGATTACGCGACTACCGACCGAAACGTCTTCAAGACGGCAGTTGTAATCGAATATTTTATCTGCTTCGCTGTGAGCGATATCAACGATAACTTCGGCAATCATAAGTAAAACCCCGTAAAACGCAAAATATGTCCATAGCTACGCGCTGTGAACATATTTTACGAAGTGTATGCAAAATCAGAATTTGGTCGCGATAACCTTTCCGTCAAAAATTTCGTTTGCGGCAATGGTCAAAGGTTTTTCGTTTTCGGGAAACTCTTTGCTCTTGTTCTTGCTCGCCGAAATGATCTGACGGGCGCGTTTAGCGGCAACGATGCACAGCGCGTATTTCGAGCCGACTCTCTCTGCGAGAGTATCTATTGAAGGTTCGTGAATCATATATGTTTAATCCTCCGATTATTATTCTATATTCTGTATTTGTTCTCTTATTTTTTCAATTTCGCATTTTAGTTTAAGACCGTTATCGGTAACTTTAACGTCGTTTGCTTTCGAGCAGATGGTGTTAGCCTCACGGTTGAGCTCCTGAACGAGAAAATCAAGCTGTTTACCGCTGTTTTCCTTTTCAAGAAGCTTGCGGAACTGCGAAATATGCGAGTCAAGGCGGGTAAGTTCTTCGTCGATGTTGCTCTTATCGGCAAAAAACGCGACTTCCTGCAAAAGTCTGGTTTCGTCGACTTTCACGCCTTCGAGATATTCTTCTACTCTGGTTTTGAGCTTTTCTCTGTAAAGCTCCTTTACGCTCGGAGCGTATTCGGCGATGGCGTGAACGATAGATTCGACTTCGGTTATTCTCGCCGCTAAATCGAGCTTTAACTTTTCGCCTTCGACCTTGCGCATCGCGTTGAGATCTTCGAGCGCGGATTTGAGAACGGAAGTTAAAATTTCTTTATATCTGTCGTCGTCTTCGTCGGCTTGTTCGGTCACCACGTCGGGAAAACGCATAAGTTGGTAGACCGAAAAGTTTTTATCGAGAAGCGGATATTCTTCGCACAGGCGCGAATAAACTTCGTAATAACTTTTTGCGAGCGTCTTGTCGAGAACGACGGGTTTTGCGGCGTCTTCCGAAACGCGCAAAGAAATCATAAGCTCGACTCTTCCGCGGCTGAGATACGAAGATATGATCTTGCGCATAAGATCGTCGTATTTCATAAACACTCGCGGATATTTGGGGAAAATATCGAGATATCTGTTGTTGACGGTTTTTATCTCGACCGACAGATTTATCCCTTCGGCCTGATATTCGGCTTTTCCGTAGCCCGTCATGCTTTGCATATCTTGCTCCTTTACTTTCAGAACGGCAAAAGCGCCGTAAAACAGTAAACTTTATTATATATTCAGAAAACTATATTATATATTAACATAAAAATTCGTTAATATCAAGCGTTTATCAATTGAACGAAGGTATTTTCATCTATAATTTTTATACCGAGAGCGCGGGCTTTATCGAGTTTTGATCCGGCTTCTTCGCCCGCGAGAACTATAGTGGTCTTTGCCGAAACGGAGCTCATGACTTCCCCGCCCAAGCTTTCGATAATCTTTTGCGCTTCCGAACGCTTAAAATTTGAAAGCGTGCCCGTCAAAACGAATTTTTCGCCGACGAACTTGTCGCCGCTGCGCGTTTCTTCGTAATGCGGATCTACGCCGAGAGCTAAAAGCTCGTCTATCTCGGCAATATTAGCTTCGTCTTCAAAATACGCGACTACGTTCGTTGCGAGCACTTCGCCTATCTCGTCCATAAGTATCAGGTCGAAATAGCTTGCCGACTTTAATGCGGCTACCGAATTGAACTTTTTGGCAAGGTCTTTCGCCGTCTTTTTTCCGATGCCGTCGATACCCAGAGCGTAAATAAAACAGTCGAGCGGGCGCTTCTTGGAGTTTTCGATCGACCGCAAAAAGTTATCGGTTTTTTTGTCTTTGAACCCTTCGAGCCCGAGAAGCTGTTCACGGGTGAGTTTATATAGTTCCGGAAATTTACTTACTCCGAATTTATCAAACAAAACCCCTGCCGTCATCTCGGAAAATCCTTCGATATTCATCGCGTCTTTCGACGCGTAATTTGAAAGTTTTGCGACGACTCTCGGACGGCACGTTGAATTCGGACAGAATAAATTTGCGCCTACTTCCTTCAATTTTGAGTGACAGAACGGACACTCTTCGGGCTTTTTTACGGGAACGCTGTCGTCAAATATCTCGGTGGAGCCGAGTATCTCGGGGATAACTTCGTTGCTTCTTCTCACGAGAACGCGGCACGGTATAGCTATACCCTTTTTCTGAATATCACCGAAATTGTTGAGAGTGGCTTTTTTTTTTTTTTTTTTGCAAAGGTCTACGGGGTCGAGTATGCCGAGCGGGGTAAGTTTGCCCGTCCGACCGACCTGCCAGCTGACGTCGTTTAATCTCGTCGTCACTTCTTCGGGGCTGAACTTGTAAGCGATCGCCCAGCGCGGAAATTTTTCGGTGCTACCGAGCTCTTCTCTTACCCTGTAATCGTCGACTTTGATAACCGCTCCGTCCGTCAATACGTCAAGATAAGACCTTTCTTTCTCGATGGTGTCGATAGCATCTTCGACTTCGGATATTCCTTTACAAACCTTTGTAAAATCGAATACTTTGAACCCGTTCTTTTTGAGAAAATCGACGGCTTCGCGTTGGGAAGAGATACTGCCGTCCTCTATATAATTGACGTCGTAAAAATAAATTTCGGGGTTTCTTGACGCAGTGACTTTGGGATCGAGATTTCTGATAGCACCCGCTACCGCGTTACGCGCGTTTTTAAGAACTTCCGTAGCCGTTTCGTTGTACTTTTTAAGAACGGAAAGCCTGATGACCGCTTCGCCTTTGACCTCGAGCTTGCCTTTATACGAAATTGCCGAAGGAAAAGTTCGTATCGTTCTTACCTGCGCGGTAACGTCCTCGCCTTCTTCGCCGTTGCCCCTCGTTGCCGCGCCCACGAAATAACCGTTTTCGTAAGTCAGGCACATGGTTAGCCCGTCGAACTTGTATTCGACGGTGTATACAGGCTCGGCTTCGCCTGCTTTTCGTATCTTTTCGTCAAACGACGCAAGCTCTTCTTTCGACACGGCCTTGTCAAGACTGTACAATCTTTCGATATGTCTGTGTTTTTTAAAGCCTTCTATCGGATCTCCGCCGACGCGAAGAGTCGGCGAATCCGGCTCGATAACGCCCGTTTCCGATTCGAGAAGTTTCAACTCGTCGTAAAGCCTGTCGTACTCGCCGTCCGAAACGGTCGGGGCGTCGAGAACGTAATATTCGTAACTCCACTTATTGAGCGTATCTATCAACTCGCGCATTCTGCTCATACGCATTTCTCCAAGAAAAGTAGTTTTTATCGTACGTTTTGCGTTGTTTATATTTTGCAACGATTAGTTAATCGAGAAGTTCCATAGGAGCTATGGCAAGCGAAAAACTCTTTACGCCCACGCCTTTGAAGGCTATATCGGCTATGGTGTTCTGTCCGCTTCCCTTTATCTGGATAATGGTACCTACGCCGAACTTGGCGTGTCGAACGCGCTTCCCGGGTTTGTACGCCTCGAAGCTCGAAGGCGCTTTGCCGACTTTTGCGTTTGACCGTGAAGTATAGCTTTTGGCAAAGCTCGAAACGGAGCCGCCGAAGCTTACGGTCGAGCGCGGAGCGGAATCGTAATCGTTGCTTCTGTAAGAACGGTAAACGTCGTTTTCGTAAGAGTTTCTCTGCGGGCGGTCGTCGGGGAGCCCGAGTTTTTCACTTAATTCCTTGACGAAACGCGATTGAACGGTACCCTGTCTTTCGCCGTAGAGATACCTGCTTCTCGCTCTCGTAAGATACAAACGCTCCTGCGCTCTCGTGATCGCAACGTACATAAGCCTGCGCTCTTCTTCCATCTCGGAAAGTTCGTTGTTCGCGCGTGAAACGGGGAATATCTTTTCGTCAAGCCCGACGATAAAAACGCATTTGAATTCAAGCCCTTTTACCGCGTGGATCGTGGCTACCGTCACGTAGTCGGAAGAATCGGCTTCGTCAATATCGCTCGAAAGCGTTACCGAAGAAAGATAGTCCTCGAGCGTCGCCGACGGATTGAGCTTTACGAATTCTTCAACGGAGTTGCGGAATTCGTCTACGTTCATTCTCTTTGAAACGTTTTCTTCGGTATCTATCTCGAACTGCGACATGAACGCCGTTTTGACGAGCACTTCGTTTATAAGATCGGTAAGGCTTTCGCTCGTTGCCGAAAGCATAGTGAGAGAAGATATGCACGTTCTGAATTCTTTCAATCTCGAACGAGCCGACGGCGCCAGATCGGGGATCATATCAACTTCGCAAAGGGCGTCGAAAACGGAAAAATTATAGCTTTGAGCGTAACTCAGAAGCGTTTCGATAGTCTTGTCGCCTATGCCGCGCTTCGGCGTATTGATTATTCTGATAACGGCTTCGTCGTCGAGCGGGTTTACGAGTATGCGAAGATACGCCGTAATATCCTTTATTTCCTTTCTTTCGAAGAATTTGAAGCCGCCGAAAACCTTAAACGGAATGCCGTATTTCGTGAACTCCTGCTCGTAAGAACGCGACAAGGCGTTTATACGCATCAAAACGGCGAAATCTTTGTATTCGTAACCCCTTGCGACGAGATTTTTTATCCTGGCGCAAACGTATTCGGCTTCGTTAGATTCTTCTTCACCCGAAAAATATTCGACTTTTTCGCCGTCGGGGTTGTCCGTCCACAAAACCTTTTTGCTTCTCACAGAGTTGTTTTTGATGATAGTGTTCGCAAGGTCGAGTATCTTCTTCGTCGAGCGGTAATTCTGTTCGAGTTTGTGAACTTTGGTCGTGCGAAAATCTTTGTCAAAATGAAGAATATTCTTGATTTCGGCTCCGCGCCAACCGTAGACCGACTGATCGTCGTCGCCTACGACGAAAATGTTGTTATGGACGGAAGAAAGAAGCTTCGCGATCTCGTATTGAGTGGAGTTCGTATCCTGAAATTCGTCGATATGTATATATAAAAACTTGTCGGCGTAGTACGATAAAACGTCTTCGTCGCTTCTTAAAAGGTGCAAAGCCTTGACGATAAGATCGTCAAAATCGAAGGCGTTTGATTTTTTCAGAGTCTGCTCGTAAACGGAATAGACCTTAACGTATTTATCGAAGTTCCTGTCGCCGTTGGCGCCTTCGATAGCGTATCTGTCGGGAGAAATATCTTTGTTTTTTGCGTTTGAAATATGATACTTCGCTTCTTTTACCGGAAGATCTTCGTACTTTAAATCGCTGATAATACGCTTGATAACGTGTTCTTTATCGACTTCGCTGTAAATAGTGAAGTTTTTGTCGTAACCGTCAAGCTTATCTGCGCACGCGCGCAAAATACGCACGCACATGCTGTGGATAGTCGATATCCACATTACGTACGCGCTGTCGCCTACGAGCGAAATGAGTCGTTCGCGCATTTCGTTCGCCGCCTTGTTCGTAAAAGTTATAGCGAGTATTCTGTCCGGTGAAACGTGTTTTTCGTCAATAAGGTAAGCTATCCTGCTCGTTAAAACGCGAGTCTTACCGCTGCCTGCGCCGGCAAGCACGAGAACGGGACCTTCCGTATCCAAAACCGCGGCTTTTTGTGCGGGGTTAAGATTATCTAAGTAATTCATACGTATATTTTATCATAAGTCGGAAATTTCTTCAAGTCGTTTTCGACTTATTTTGCGGCGTATTTTATTTTTGATCGAACTTTTTTTCGGTCTTGTATCTTTCAAGAGCTTCAAGGTATTTGGCGGAAAGCTCGAGTATGTACTTTTGTTTGCGTTCGTAAGGTAAAGCGTCGTATTCGTCGTGGTCGATTAGTAAGGAAATAATATTGCCGACCTGACCTTTTTCGTCGAGTATCTTCCTGACCTTATCGTAAAAGCTTTCACTGTCGGAACGAGTCTTTTTGATAGCAACGTTTTCTTTGTTCTGATAGTAATTTATGACTACGCTTTCGGACACGCCTTCGGTTTTAGCCGTGTTCGTAGAAACGCGCACTTCACTTCCGTATTTTTGCCAAAAACCCGATTTAAGTCTTTGCTTGGCTTCTTTTGCGAGCGATTTCAAATCCTTTTCAGTCTGCATAAAGCCATACCTCTTTATAGTTTTTACGGCGCTTTCGACCGTTTTCGACAAATTTTTCGCCTTAAAAAGAAAATCCGTTACTGCATGGTAACGGATTTGAAATTACATTTTTGAATTTCTCTTTCTGGCTGCTTCGGCTTTCTTTTTACGCCTTACCGCCGGTTTTTCATAGAATTCTTTACGACGAAGATCCCCGATGATACCGTCACGAGAGCATTTTCTCTTAAAGCGGCGGAGAGCGTTGTCCAAAGATTCGTTTTCACCTACTCTGATAGTCGACATTTGTTTTCACCCTCCTTTGCCTTACGCGGTTATTTGCCCGAGATTTTCGCCGAGCATAGAAAGTATACTAAACATTAAAGCGATTGTCAAGCAACTTTTATCCGTTTTTTTGAAAATTACAAGATAAAACTTTAAATCTTCGGCAAACGGTTAAATTGCCGACGGCAAAAAGACCGTTTATTCCCTTCCCGCGGGGTTCCAGCCCATTTTTTCGCCCGAGAGAACGTGGATATGAAGGTGCGGAACGGTTTGCCCCGCGTCGTCGCCCTGATTGATAACGAGCCTGTAACCGCCTTCAAGCGAAAGTTCGTTTTTAAGTTCGGGAATAGTCGAAAGTATGCGCGCAAGCGTTTTCGATTCGGTTTCGGTCATTTCGCCAAGGTATTTGTAGTGAGTTTTCGGTATTGCGAGAAAATGATTCGCGCATTGCGGGTTGATGTCGCGGATAACGATAAAGTCTTCGTTCTCGAACACTTTGTTTACGGGTATCTCACCCTTTACGAATTTACAGAATAAACAATCTTCCATTTTTATCTCCTTAATTTTACTTTATATTATTTTGCGGCGATCTCGCAGAGCAATCCGTCGCGGAAAAGTTCTTTTGCAACGACGTCGGTTTTTTCTCCGACGGGTAATTCGCCCCTTACGTATATACGAATGTAGTTAGCGCTGTAACCTTCCAAGTAACCGTCTGCAGACTTTTCCGGGATAAACGAAAGAGTTTTTCCTATAAAAGACGTTGAAAAATTCTTTTTCAGCTCGACTTTTAACCGCAAAAGCCTGTCAAGGCGTTTTTTCGTGACTTCGGGCGGCAAGGGTTTTAAACGGTAACCGACGGTTCCTTCTCTCGGAGAGTACACGAAACAATGGATATCGGCAAAAGCCGTTTTCTTGCAAAAATCATAAGTTTTTTCAAAATCTTCGTCCGTTTCGGTGGAATATCCGACGATAACGTCCGTAGTTATAGCGGCGCTCGGGAAGTTTTTACGGATAAGATCGACCGAATCAGTGAAAACCTTCGTCGTGTAGTGCCTGTTCATTTCCTTTAAAACCTTGTCGCTTCCCGACTGCAATGACAAATGAAAATGCGGAGCGAAATCTTTGAGAGATTTTAAGGCGTGTACGAGCTCTTCCGATACGACGTTATCTTCGAGCGAGCTCAATCGCAACCTGAAAGGATAATCTTTCAAAGCGTATATGACGTCAGGAAGTTTTTTTCCTTCGTAATCGTAAGCGGAAACGTTGATACCCGTAAGGACGACTTCTGAGCAGTTTACTCCGTCGAGTTCGCGTAAGATATCGTCTATATCGCGAGAACGCGACCGCCCCCTTAAATACGGGATAACGCAGTAAGAACAAAAATTATCGCAACCGTCTTGTATTTTAAGATAATAACGCGTTTTTTCGAGTTCGAGCGGGAAGTATCTGCGATAGTATTCGGTCGAATCGTCGAGAACGACGCCGTTCTGATT
>CACXHH010000132.1 GCA_902767455.1 uncultured Eubacteriales bacterium | reverse complement strand
TATGCTTTTCGTGTCCGTGCTTGCGGCGTTCGCCTTTTCGCGGCTTGACTTCAAGGGCAAAAACGTAGTGTTCACGCTCTTTTTGTCGATGATGATGATACCGAGCGAACTCGTGGTCATCACCAACTACGTAACTATCACAAACCTTGACCTTCGCGATACGTTCACGGGGCTCATACTCCCGTCGGTGACGTCGGTATTCTTTATCTATCTTCTGAAAGAAAACTTCGAGCAGATACCCGACGAACTGTATAAGGCGGCGAAAGTCGACGGCACGAGCGATATGAAATACCTTTTCAAAGTCGTCATCCCCATCTGCAAGCCGACGATAGTGACCGTTCTCATCCTAAAAGTTATCGAGTGCTGGAACTCTTACGTATGGCCGCGGCTCGTCACCAACGATCCGTCGCGCTATCTCGTTTCAAACGGAATACAGCAGATACGCGAAAACGGCTTCGGAAGAGAGAACATACCCGCGATGATGGCGGCTGTCGTGCTCGTTTCGCTTCCGCTCGTCGTACTCTTTATAATCTTCCGCAAAAAGATAATGGAAGGCGTTTCACGCGGGGGTACGAAACAATGATTTTAAAGCGTTTACGAAGTTATAGACGGGTTTTTGCTTTTCTTGCCGCTCTCGTTTGCGCGGTGAGCGCAACGGCTTGCCACGGCTTGGTAAAGAGAAAAGCGTTCAATATCCCCGAGCAATTCGATCTTACGCGCAACTACACGGTGACCTTCTGGGCAAAGAACGACACCAACAAGACGCAGACAGAAATTTACACCCGCGCCGCGAGATCCTTTGAAGCCTTATACCCTAATATCAAGGTGGAAACGCGTTTCTACACCGATTACGGCGTGATCTATAACGACGTTATCACCAACATTTCAACCGATACCACGCCTGACGTCTGCATAACTTATCCCGACCACGTGGCAACTTATCTTACGGGCGCAAACGTGGTAGTGCCGCTCGACGACTTCTTCTCAAACGATAAATACGGTTTCGGCGGCTCGGAACTTAAATACGACGCACCCGCCCGCTCGGAAATGACCGAAAAGTTTTTGGACGAGTGCCTTATCGGCTCGACGCATTACGCCGTGCCCTTCGTCCGTTCGACGGAAGCTTGCTACGTCAACAAAACTTACGTCGAGAAACTCGGCTACACGCTTCCCGAAGTTCTCACGTGGGATTTCGTGTGGGAAGCGTCAAAAAAAGCGATGGAAAAGGGTGACGACGGAAACTTCGCCGTCAACGGACAAAAAGTGCTTATCCCCTTCATCTACAAGTCTACGGATAATATGATGATACAGACCTTAAAACAGATGAACGCGGGATATTCCGATCAATACGGGAACGTCCTTATCTTCAACGACGACACTAAAAACTACCTTTTAGGTCTTGCCGAGCATTGTAAAACGGGTTGTTTTTCGACCTTTAAGATCTCGAGTTACCCCGGAAACTTCTTCAACGCGGGGCAGTGTATATTTGCCGTCGACTCGACGGCGGGCGCCACCTGGATAGGCACCAAAGCCAACCACATGGATATACCGAGCGATCAGGTAGTAGAATTTGAAACGGCGGTGTTCCCCGTTCCGCAAATAAACGTAAACGACAAAAAGATGATCTCGCAAGGACCTTCGATATGTATCTTCAACAAGAGCGATCCGCAACAGGTGCTTGCGTCGTGGCTGTTTACGCAATACCTTTTGACCAACGCCGTTCAGATACCTTACGCCGAGACGGAAGGTTACGTTCCCGTAACGCAAAAAGCGCAACAAGCCCCCGAATACATCGATTATCTCAATAATTCGGGCGTGGACGAGCACCATTACGGCGTTAAGATAGACGCGACGAAGCTTCTTCTCGACAACGTTGACGACACTTTCATCACCCCCGTTTTCAACGGTTCTGCTTCGCTCCGCAACGCCGCGGGAGATCTTATAGAAAACGTCGTTAAATCGATAAGAAGAAAACAGACTGTAGACGAAGCGTATATAGATAAGCTGTATTCGGACGTCACTTCACTGTACCGCCTTGACAAGAAGACGGCGACCGTCGGAACGCAAGGGCTTCCCGCGGCTTCTATTATCTTATTGAGTACGCTCGCCGCCGTATGGATAGCCATCGCCGCGTATTTTATCGTCAGTTTCATAAGAAAAAAGCGCCGCCAAAACGAATAAAGCCGAAACTGGAAGCTCGTTCGCGTACTCTTTATCGCTATTTTTAACGTAAAGGCGTTTAAAACTGTTGATTTTTGCGTACGATTACTGTATAATATGGTTTGACAG
>CACXHH010000131.1 GCA_902767455.1 uncultured Eubacteriales bacterium | reverse complement strand
GCGGAAGTGGAGGGATTCGAACCCCCGTGCCCGTGAAGACAAACGGTTTTCAAGACCGCCTCGTTATGACCGCTTCGATACACTTCCGTATTATTATCAAGTAAGTTCGCGCGCAATTTTCGCAAGGCTGAAAACGAACGAGCCCGCGCCTGTTGCAACCGTATTCGTATTATAACTTATTTTTAAGTTAATTGCAACAAAATAAAAGGCGTTTCAGCCAAATAATTTTCCGACTACGCTCACGGCTAAGCGCTTCACACGTTAAACTTAACGTCAAAAGCGTGAAAGCCCCCGTTTTTTGCGGAGGCTTTCATAAAACCCGTTATTCAACGCTTGATTTTAAGTTTTTCTCGATAAAGAGAGCGTTTTTACCTTTCAAAACCGAATAGCTTATCTTGTCGGACATACTCTTGACGATGGTTATGCCTACGCCGCCGAGCTTGCGCGTAGCCGCGTCGGATAAGGTGTCCTGCTTACCCGCTTTCAGCGGGTTGAAGAGTTTGCCGTTGTCGACGAAAACGAGCTTGATCTTGTCTTCGTAAACGGTAGCCGTTATCTCGAGCTGCGGATCGGGAACGTCTTTAAAGGCGTAACTTACATAATTGTTTATAAGCTCGTCGAGAACGATATCGAGTTCGGAAACCTTTTCTTCGTCGGCGCCGCTCAAAAGCCCGTTTATTTTATCGGTGATTTCGGGTATTATCTCGTAATCGGGACTATTTGCGACTATCTTTTCGCATTTGAACGTTTCAAGAAGAAGCATCGTAAGGTCGTCGAACTGTTCGGCGTCGCCGATAAAGGCGAGCTGGTTTTCGTAAACGGCGTTAAGGTCGACCTTGCCGCTTTCAAGGCAAGCTTTTATCCTGTCGTAACCGAATTCTTCGTAATCTGCGTTGACGCCTTCGTTGAGCCCGTCGGTATAAGCGAACAATTTGTCGCCTTCTTTTAAGATTATGCTTTCTTCGACGAACGTCATCATGGGGAAGCTTCCGAGCACGAAGTTGGACTCTTCGGCTATCTTCGTCGCTACGCCGTCACGAACGAGAAAAGGCTGTTCGTGCCCCGCTCTCGTGAAGGTCAATTTCTTTGAAACACCGTCGTATAAGCCGATAAACGCGGTAATAAACAGACCTTCGTCGTTATTTTTGCACAGTTCGTCGTTGACGGTTTTTGCTATCCGACACGGCGATAAGCCGTGGCGGGCGGAAGAGTTTATTATCTCTTTACCGCGCATCATAAACAGCGCCGCGGGAACGCCTTTACCCGACACGTCGGCTATAACGAAGAACACTTTACCGTCGTCGGTCACGAAGTAGTCGAGAAGATCCCCGCCTACTTCTTTCGCAGGCTTGATAAAGCCCGAAACGCGTGCGTCGACAAACTCGAGCGGCTTACTGGGGAGCGCCTGCATCTGTATCTTTCTCGCAATATCGAGTTCGGCGGAAATAGCTTGTTCCTTCGCCGTCTTTTCGGCTATGTCGCGCGCGTATGAAACGACGGTCGTCTGCAACTTGACGAAGTCTTCCGAGAGCGTGCCTATCTCGTCGTTCGATCTTACGTCGGGATAAACGGCGTCGAGTTTTTCGCCGTTTTCGATACGCGACGTAAACGTCGTAGCGGCGTCGGAGAGCTTTCTGACGTTACGAACTATAAACCTATCGGCAAATATCATATAAACGAAAACGATAACTATCGTCGCCGCCGTCATGATAAGTATGAGCGTAAGCAAAAAATCACGCTGGCTTTCTACCGTTTTATCTATCGAATAATAAAACCCGACGTACGCTATCGTCGATCCTTCTACGATTATCGGCGAGTAACCCGAAAATATATCTCCGTCGAAGAAAGATTCGGAGTCGCTGCTGTTGAAAACTTTCGTCACAAGCGTTCCGTCAGGGCTTTCAACGCTGCACGGAAAGTTATACAGTAATGAAGTAGGCGCGGTGGAGTCGAGAAGATAAACGACGTAATCGGTATCCTTGTCGTAGAAAATGACGAAACCGCCGACCATGCCTTCGGCAGCAGTTACGAGCTCGATCTGTTGGAGTATGGCGTTATAGTTATTCTTTCTCGCGAGCGCGGAGTAAGAGCCGCCTATCATTCCGTTACCCGACAAGGACGCGGGGAAAATCGAGTTATCAACTAAAAGCTTATCGAAATACTTGGCGCGTTCTTCAAAAGTAATACTCATATCGAGCGAGTAAGTTTCTATCTCTTCTTTGTTTTCGGTGTAGACGTCGTATATCATAGATTTATATTCGACGATAAACGAACCGTAAGTATCTGAAATCAGCTCCGAAACGTTTTTTGCCGAAGTCTGGCACAGCTTGAGCGAGTCGTTTCTCGTTCTGATCGTGAATATCACCGAAGCCACGGCGATAGACACGGCTATCAGAGCAAGCGACAGCGTTGCCGTAAAAAAGAATATCTTTTTTCTTATCGACGGCTTCATACGATATTAAGCATTTTGCTGAATCCCGCAACGGAGAAAACTTCTTTAACGACTTTGTTGATGTTCCTTATAACGAGTTGGTTGCCGGTTTCCATCGCCTGTTTCTGAAGCGCGAGAACGAGCCTTAAACCCGCCGAAGAAATATATTCGACGTTTGTAAAATCGAAATCTATATCCACGTTTTCGTAGCCTTCGGCTTCGAGATCTTTTTTAAGTTCCATGCTCGTGACCGTATCGAGCCTTCCGCTGACGGCGATAAATAAAGTTCCGTTTTCCTTTTTGAGTTGAGATTGCATTTTATTCTCCTTTATCGTTGTAATTTTTATCAAAATGCGTCGATAATCGACTTATAGAGCCACTTTCTTTAATTTGACGAATTTGTTGTCAGATATCTTCTCTCGTAAAAAATTCAAGTGAGTCGAGCGCTTCGATAACGCGGATCAGATACTCGTCGTCGGTGATAGGCCACTTATATCCCAAGCGGTAGAGCGCCTTGATGCTGAATTCGTTATCCGTCTTTATGAACGAGCGCACGTGGTGGTCGCCCGTCGAGTAAGTAAGCAAGGACGAAACGAACATCTTACGCTTTTCGTCGTTCATCATTTCGGAAAGCTTCTGATTGAACACGTCGTCGGAAACTATCTTAATATCGAAGCCGTAGCGGTTCATTGCTTCGATAACGTCGCCCATCTGCACTTCGTGCGAGTTTGCGGCGTGGAACAGCGTATAGCGCGACTCGGTGCCCGAAAGAATAACTACGGCTTTGGCTACTTCGTCTACGGGCGAGAAGTCGCAGGTCGTATCGCACGACGAAACGGGGAAGTACCCCAAAGCTTTATAAGACTTCAAACTCTTTATAAAGCTGTTCGTTATGGAGTTTATCTGGAATTCTCCGTCGCTCTGTCGCCCCATAAGGTTACCGACTCTGATACATTTTGCGTCGAGCCCGTCTTTAATAGCGTCGAGAACGGCGCGTTCGGCTTTGAATTTCGAGTTGACGTACTTATTTGAAATATCCTGCCCCACGAAAAGCTGATTTTCCTTCAAACGGAAGGTCGGCGGGAATTTTCCGTCGATATTTTCGCCGGCGACGGAGAGAGTCGATATCTGAATAAGCCTTGCCGAATGCGCTTTTGCGACTTTGATAAGGTTTTCCACCCCGCCGACGTTTATTCTTTCGATAACGTCGTCTTTCGCGAAGTGTTTGACGCAAGCCGCGCTGTTGATGACCGTGTCGATACGCTCTCCTTCGAGTTTTTCGAGAAGGTCAACGCTCGTGATATCGCCGTCGACTACGGTGATGCGCGCGTTATCGTTCTCGTCGAGCGGGGCGTCAAAGTAGTACGCCATCATTGCCGAAAGGCGGGTGCGCGCGTCTATCTCTTCGTTGCCGCGGCAAAGAACGATAGTTTCTATACCGCAACTTACGAGTTCTTTAAGTATATGCGAGCCAAGGAAGCCCGTTCCGCCTACGAGAAGCGTTCTGCCGAGCGGCCTTGCGGCGGAAATACCGTCGACCATGCGGCTGACGTTGTCTTTCAGGACTTCTTCGCCTGCGTTTTGCTCAACGCTTTGCGCCTGCACGTTCGCTTCGCCGCTTTCGCTCTCGATGCGCTTTGCAAGCGCCTTGGGAGTCGGGTTATCGAAAACGTCCTTATAGCCGACGGGATAG
>CACXHH010000130.1 GCA_902767455.1 uncultured Eubacteriales bacterium | reverse complement strand
TTGCGACTATAAAACGTTATTAGAGCACACCGAAGGCGTAATATGCCTTTCGGCGTGCCTTGCTGGGCGGCTTCCGAGGCTTTTGCTTGCGGGCGACTACGAAGGCGCCAAAAAGCACGCTGCTATGATGAAGCAAGCTTTCGGCGACGACTATTATATCGAAATTCAGGACCACGGCATCGAAGACCAGAAGAGAGTCAATCCGCTCCTTATCAAGCTTGCGCGCGAACTGGATATTCCGCTGGTCGCGACCAACGACGTCCATTACATAAACAAGGAAGACGCGCTTATACAGGAAGTTATGCTGTGCATAAACACCAAGCGCACGATGGACGATCCTACCCGTATGCGTTTTGAAACGGACGAGTTTTACTTAAAGAGCGGCGACGAAATGATGACGCTTTTTTCAAGCGTTCCCGACGCTATCGAAAACACCGTTAAAATCGCCGAAAAGTGTAACGAAACGATATTCGAGCTCAACAAGAAGTTCGAGCCCGTGCGCGACAAGACTTTGACGCCCGGCTACGTTCCGCCCGACGGCAAGACCTGTTACGAATACCTTAAAGAAATAGCCGAACGCGGGCTTCATAAGCGTTACCCCGTGATAACCGACCGCATACGTCAGCGTTTCGATTACGAGCTCGATACCATATCGTATATGGGCTATCTCGACTACTTCCTTATCGTATGGGACTACATCAACTGGGCTAAAGAACACGGCATCCCCGTCGGCGCGGGGCGCGGAAGCGGCGTTTCGAGCATAATCTGTTATTCGATGGGTATAACCGACGTAGAGCCCCTTCAATACGACCTTCTCTTCGAGCGGTTCTTAAACCGCGAAAGGGTTTCGATGCCCGATATAGACGTAGACTTTTGTACCGACCGCCGTCAGGAAGTTATCGAATACGTTCGTGAAAAGTACGGTTATGACAACGTCGCGCAGATAGTCACTTTCGGTACGATGGCGTCGAAAGCGGCGATAAAGGACGTCGCACGCGTCTACAAGATACCGTTTGCCGACGTCAACAGAGTTACCAAACTCATAGAATTCGGCACGACGATAGAGCAAAGTTTAGGTTTAAAGAACAACAAGGACGGAGTGAACGTAGGCGTTCGCGAACTTAAAGACATTTACGACACCGACGACGCCCTTCACAACGTTATCGACATAGCCTTGAAGCTCGAAGGTATGCCGAGAAATATTTCCATGCACGCGGCGGGCGTAGTCATCTGCGGCAAGGTCATAAAGGAAAACGTTCCGCTCGCGCGCTCGGGCGAAGACATAGTCACGCAGTTCGATATGAAAGAGATCGAACAGCTCGGCATGCTCAAAATGGACTTTCTGGCGCTCAAAACGCTTACCGATATCAAGAAGGCGTGCGACTACATTTACGAAGACTACGGCGTGAAGATAGACTTCCAGGAGATAGGCTACGGCGAAAAGGTCGCGTTCGACCTTATAGGCTCCGGCGATACCGACGCCGTGTTCCAGCTCGAATCGGGCGGCATGAAGAAGTTTATGCGCGAGCTTAAACCGGGCAATCTCGAAGACATAATCGCAGGTATCTCGCTCTACCGCCCGGGGCCGATGAAAGCCATACCCGACTACATACGCAACAAGAACAACCCCGACAAGATAGTTTACGCAACGCCCCTTCTCGAACCTATTTTAAAAGTCACGTACGGCGTTATAATTTATCAGGAGCAAGTCATGAACATAGTTCAGGCGCTTGCCGGCTATTCGCTCGGTCAGGCGGATATTATTCGCCGAGCCATGGGTAAAAAGAACGTAGACGAAATGAACCGTCAGCGCAAGTTGTTTATTCACGGCGAAAAGGATGAAAACGGCAACGTCACCATCGAAGGCGCCATCTCGCGCGGAGTTCCCGAAGACGTGGCGGCAAAGATATTCGACGACATGGCGGACTTTGCAAAGTACGCGTTCAACAAGTCGCACGCGGCGGCGTACGCGGTAGTCGCGTACCAAACGGCGTATTTAAAGGCGCTGTACCCGCAGGAATTTCTTGCGGCGGTACTTAACAACCGTATCGACAATATAAGCGAAATAACCAAGTACGTAATGTACATGAAGGAACGCAATATCGACGTTCTTCCGCCCGATATCAACAAGAGCAAGGCGTATTTCTCCGTCGAAAACAAAGCCGTACGCATAGGGCTGGTGGCGATAAAAGGCGTGGGGAAGGCGGCTATCGACTCGATAATCGAAGAGCGCGACCGTAACGGCCCGTATAAGTCGTTCGAGAATTTTATTCAGCGAAGCGACGTCAAGGCGCTCAACAAAAGGCTCGTCGAAAATATGATACTTGCGGGCGTGTTCGATAAGTTCGGGGTGTACCGTTCGCGGCTCATGCAGGTATGCGGCGAGCTTATAGATACGGCTTCGATACTTGCCAAACAGCGCGAGTCGAGCCAGGTGAGCTTGTTCGGAACTGTTCTCGAAGAAACTCCGATAACCGTCACTTACCCGGATATCCCCGAGT
>CACXHH010000129.1 GCA_902767455.1 uncultured Eubacteriales bacterium | reverse complement strand
TTGCGCGGGTTGAGCCTGCTCTTCGTCCTGAAGATAGCTTTCGGCAAAATCGTCGTAACCGTAACTTTCTTCGGTTTCACCGTCGGGCGTCTGCTCGGCGAGTTCGTTCTCTTTTTTATCGCCTTCGTCATCGCCGAAAGTCTGTTCCGCGCGCACAAAATCTTCGGCGGCAAGACGGCTCCTGCCGGCTTCGTAATCGTTATTCCCGACGGGGCTTACGCCGTCGAAACTCGCGGCGCTTTCGGTTTCGGTGGAAGCGGTCGCCGCGCTTTCCGCGTCAGCGGGCGTTTGAGCGATCTCGGCTTCCTTGCCGACCGTTTCGGATAAAGATACTTGTTCGTCCTCAAAAAGACGTTCGTTATCGAAATTCATCTTAACTCCTCCAAATAATCTTACGTCTGGTATTTTTGACAAATAAAACCATTTTTATAACTATAAAGACAACGTTATCGCTTGATAATAGTTTAAAATACGGCTATGAATAATTTTGTCAACGGACTTTTACACGTCCTCGTATCGTATTGTATATGCTTCGTTATCTCGTTTGCCTTTCTTAAGCTGTTCGCCCGAAAAAAGCCCGAGCAAAAGAAGCCGCGCAAACGGGCGAAAAAACAGGTGACTTACTATCTTTCAAAAGCCGAAGAACCCGAAAAAGACGGGCCCGTCGCCATACGCGGCACGCTTTTGAGCCGCAAAGAGCTTGACGAGCTGATGCGTAAAGGGCGCGTCGATCGTGACGGCGGCTGAAAATAAGCGACAAAAGCGAACAAAAAGGGAAACGGACTATTTCAGTCTTCGTATTTTTCGCCTTCGCCCCAGATTTTTTCAAGGTGATAGAAGAGCCTTTGCTCGTCGTTGAAAACGTGGACGATGACGTCGCCAAAGTCGACTACCGCCCATCTGCCTTCCGAAACGCCTTCGGTGCGTTTTACCGTTTCGCCGAGCGATTCGGCGTACTCGGTCAGATTGTCGCAAAGAGCCTTGACCTGCGTGGTCGAACGCCCGCCCGCGATGATGAAATAATCGGCGATTATGGTCTTATCGGAAACGTTTATTTTGACCACGTCCTGAGCCTTCTTGTCGGAGAGGAATTTGCATAAGCTGTCCGCAAAAGTTTTGGTGTCCATTTTTTACCTTCTTTTATTGATTTCTTTTGATAGTATTTTTGCTTTGCGCGACGTAATAGTCGCGGCACTCTTTGGTGAGATAATAGACTTCGCCGCCGCCCGACAAAAGGTATTTATACATTCTGTCCACGCAGCGAACGAACCCGCTCTCGAAATCTTTATCGACGGCGGCGCGAAGCGCGTCGGCTTCTTCGTAAGTTCTTCCGCGTTCGAGCAGGTCGGCAAGAAAGACTATCTTTTCAAGCTGCGACATATTCTTCCTGCCCGTGGTGTGGTATCTTATGGCGTTCAGGACGTCCTTGTTTTTCACGTCGAGAACGTTTTCGGCTATATACGCGCCCAAAAACTGATGAACGACGGGCTCGGGCACGCCTTCGGGCGTTTCGTAGCCCCAGTCCGCGGCGACAAGGTATTTGGCGCAGTCGTGCAAAATAGCAGCGGTATACGCGTCCGCAAGCGAAACTTTGAGTCTTTGCGCGTAAGTTAAGGCAAGGCTCACCACTCCCGCCGTGTGCAACCTTCTGCTCTCCTTTAACGATTCGATCAGAAAATCGCTGTAAGGGGTTTTATACACTCCGTTTTCGGCGGCGTATTCAGCTACCCGTTTCGGAAGGCATTTATCGAATATCCCGAGCGCCGCTTCCGCTTTGATAAAGGTCGACGGGACGTTTTTTATTTGTTCTTTTACGTCTTCAGCGCAAGAAAATACGGTGGTAAAAACTTTCGTTTGCGCGCTTATAGGCGGCTTTACGCCCGAAAAAGTAAGAATTTTCCCTTCCGTAGCGGCGTCTTTTAAAGCGTCGCATATTTTATTATCGCAATTTCCGTTACGCTTCAATCTGCTTAAAACGTCCGAAAACACGAACACGCTTATTTCGGGCGTTTTTTTATCGGCAAATCTTTCCGCGGCGGCGACGATACAGTCGAACAAATTTCCGTCCGCAAACTGAGAAACGGCGCATTTTTCGTCGGCAAACGCGGTGCGGATCATCTTCTCGGCGTGCTCGCGCCCGACGGGAAAGCCGTTTTCGGACTCGGCTTCGACCGGGAAGATTATCACTTCGTCGGCTTTGAGCCTTTCCCGCGCGGCGGAAACCATAGCGATATGCTGTTTTCTCGGCGGATCGAACGCGCCGAAAATTAAAATGATTTTCATATTTATATTTTACCACAATTTATTTAATAATACAAGAATAATTAACGACCATTTCGTCAACAATCTTACTATGAAACGGGTAATTTTACCGAGCGTTATCGACGGAGCGCTCACTTTGCTGTTTTCTTTCGCGGCTGGAGCGAGCGTTCTTATCGCTTTAAAGCTTTCAAGAGTCGCGGCGGTAACACTGTCGGCGGCTTTTTCCATAGTTTTCTCGGCGCTCGTATACAAGCTGTCGAGCGCAAGGCGAATAGCTCGCGGCGAAAACGTCGACGAGCGCGTAAATGCTTTGATGGACAAACTCAACGTATGTACATACGACGAAATTTTTGCGGTTTTTCGCCCGATTTTCAACCGTATGCGCATAAATACACGCGTTGCGGACGACTATATGATACTGCGCGAGAACGTACTCGTAAAGTTTTCCTTCCGCCCCGATAACCTTTCCGCCAATGAATTATATCTCATACTCAAAGATATATCCGTAAATAATTACTCCGTCGTAGTTCTTGCCCGCGGATTTACGCCTGACGCTTTGAGCTTTGCAAAAAAACGCGGCGTAAAGGTTTTCGGCGCGAGCCGTATATACGATTTTCTCAAAGACAACTCCTCGCTTCCCGAGCTTGAACTCAACGAAAAAAAGCCGTTTTACGACGGGCTGTTCGCAAGGCTGTTCCAAAAGACGAACGGCGTCAAGTTTATACTGTTCGGCTTATCGCTCGTAGCCATGGCGTTTATAGTGTTCTTTCCTATTTATTATTATATATGCGGCGGAGCGTTCGTCGTTTTCGGAGCGGCGTGCCTTATTCTCGGCAAAAAGCCTTTCGCCTGCGACGACGATTTGGGAAGCGTTCTCGTTCCGCCAAAAAGTTCCGATACGGACGTTTCTCCTATCGTCGGAAACGACCGAAACCAAAAAAGCGCGTAAAAAAACAGCCCGTTTATACGGGCTGTAATTATTATCGAAAAATTAGGCTTCGATGGAAATTTCAAAAGCTTCACCGGTATAAGTAGCGCTGCCGATGTTTTCGATGACTTCGTCCTCTTCGCCGTTTCTGAAAGCTTCGGTGATAACGTCGCACCCTACGAATACGCCGAGTTTTATGGTCGTGTTCGCTTTGAGCTTAACGCTTGCGAGCTTCTTGCAGCCGTAGAAGGTGTAATCGTTTATCGTGGTTACTTTCGACGCGGAAAGATCGACCGCGGTGAGTTCGGTGCAGTTATAGAAAGCTTTTTCGCCGAGAGTTTCGAGCGAAGCGGGAAGCGTTACGGCGTTGTTTTTGCCGTAGCCGAGAATATCGCAACCGTCGAAAGCGTGAGCGCCGATAGTCTTTAAGGAAGTAGCGGCGGCAAAGCCTACGACAGAAAGGTTAGGACATTTGGCAAAAGCGTAGTCGCCGATAGCGGTAACGCCGGCAGAGATAGCGTAAGAAGTGAGATTAGTCATTCCGTAAAAAGCGTATCTGCCGATAGTTTTGACGTTTTCGGCGTTGATCTTCTCAACGGGAAGCCCGTAGAAAGCGTAATCGGAAAGTTCGGTACCTGTAACGGTAACTTCTTTGAGCGCGTTCGGGATATAGAAGGTCTTGGTGCCGGTGGCGTTGTAGTTCATGGTAACGGCGGTAGCTCCGTCAACGGAAGCCGTTCCGAAAAGGAAGCCTAAAACTTTGCCGTCGTTTACGGCGTTTACGGTCTTGCCGACGAAGGGAACGGTAAGGCTTTTAAGGTTTATACAACCCGCAAGGCACGCCGCGCCGAAAGTTTCGACGTTGGAACCGAATTTTACGCTTCTTATGACCGGCTGATTTGCAAGAGCGGAAGCCGCGATCTCTTTAACGGGGTACGTTTTAGCCTGATCGGTGCCTTCGTTTACGGTGTATTCGTTGATCTCGAGATCGACCATGATGTCCGAATAGTTGTTTTTTGCAACTTTAGCGGCGTCGGTATCGGAAATGGTATACTGTTTCAGAACGGCATATTCGTTATCGTCTTCGTCTTTTTCGATTTCGTAAACGGCGCCTACTTTAGTAGTCGTTTCGTTCTTGGAACCTTTGTCGGAACAACCGACGAAAGCCGTCAACACGGCCGTGCACATTACTGCGGAAAGCAGAATACCGAAAAACTTTTTCATATGATTACTCCCAACAAATACGGCGTATGACCGCCGTTTTTTATTTATCGCAATCAATTTTACCATTTACGCGCGGTTTTGTCAATAAATATTTGCTTATAATATAAAAACTTTTAATTAAAAAATACCGTCGCCGCGAAAACGCTCGGATAAAGGCTTTGAACTCCGCTCGTTTTTCGCTTTTTCGGCAACTGTTTTTTAAGCCGTTTTAAATAAAAACTCTCGTCTTGCCGTCGAGAAAGGACAGTATTATCGGCTTTGCGGCGCCCGTTCCGACGACGAACGCCTGACCGTCCGCTATTGAAAAAGCGTATTTTTCAAAGTATCTTTCGAGCGATTTGACGAGTTTTTTCCTTCCGACGGAGTTTTCCGCCGCTTTCATCATGACGAGCCCTTTATCGTACACCATATTCACGTAAACGTATTCGGTCCCGAAGCTTTCAAGCGGAGCGGAAACTGCGGGGATAAAGTCGGGATTTGCCTTTAACATTGAGTTTTCACACACGTTTGCGGCGTGCGCGGCGTTCTTCACGAGTTCGTCGCCCGATACTCCGTATTCGGGGTGTTCGTCGAAAAACAGATAGGACGAATATTCGGCAAGGCTCTCGTCGAGAAAGCTCTCGCGCGATTGATCGTTTCCGACTACCGCGTACCACCATTGATGCGCCGTTTCGTGAACGAGCGCGAAAACTCTGTCGCGATCGTCGAGCTTATCGCTCAAAAAACAAGTTTGAGGGTATTCCATACCGCCGACGGAAAACGTCGTCTGCGCCACGCAAAAGCCGTCGTAAGGGTATTCGCCGAAAATCGACGAGAAATATTTAAGCGCCTCTATCGCCGCGCCAACCGTTTTTTCGGGGCTTTGATCGTCGTAATAATAGTAGTTAATCGACTTATTGCCCCACTTTTCGCTTTTCACTTCGTACTTTTCGCTTAACGCGAAGGCAAAGTCGCGAACGCGCGTCGGCTCGTAGACGTACTGTGTTTTATCGTCGTCCACGTCGAGCGACACGGCGTTTGCGCCCGTTGCGACGACGTAAGTCGACGGCACGGTCACTGTCACTTTAAAACTCGCCACGGCACTGAAAAACGGGTCGCCGTAGCTCGTTGCCGTCGTCGTAACGAAACGTCCGTCCGACCAAACGGCGAGCGTCGGAAAAAAGTTTCCGAAGTTCACAGTGTTTTCCGTTCGGGCAAACCTTTTATCGGAAAGGGGTAAGTCGTAATCGAGTTTTATTTTTACGCTTATCTTTTCGTTCGTATCGTAATTTTTGTAAGTTTTAACGGTAAGAGCGTTGCCTTCGATAAAGTATTCGGCATCTCTTCCGTCGATTTCAACGGCGGTCACGCCGAGATCTTTTTCGTCGTCGAGCCTTCCGTTTCTCAAAAAAGCGACGCCTTCTTCAAAACACGGCGGATATACGTTGAAAACGACTTCTTCGAGCCCGTCTTTTTGCGCGGGGAAGTCCACCCTTTCGTCTATCGAAAAGCACGAGCCGTCGAAGCTGCACGAAATATCGTAAAAAACGCCGTCAGACGTTGAAGAACACGCCGCGAGCGGCGATAGCGAACAAACGCTTACGGCGCAAACGAGCGCCGCAAAAAACCTTTTCATAAAAAACGCCTCCGAAAGATTATACTTTCTTCGGCGTTATTTTAGAACGTTCGCGGCGCGTTTATAGCCGCGAAAGCTTATTTTTCGTATCCTACGAAATACTTTGACGGCGATACTTTGACTCCGTCTTCTTCCACTTCAAAATGAAGGTGCGCGCCGTCCTTATACTCGCGGCGGTTGTTTTCGGAAATCACGCCTATCGCGTCGCCTTGACGAACGCTGTCGCCCACGCTTAAATTTTCGTCGGCTTCGATGGAGTTATAAATGGTTTTAAGCCCGTTTTCGTGCGTTATAACGACTGTAGTGCCGTTCAGATAATCAGACTGAATCGCCGTAACTTTTCCGTCGTACGCGGCAAGCACCGCCGCGCCCGCAGCGCCCGTTATATCCATACCCATATGCCCCGTGTAAATGCCGAGCGTCTTGTTATACACCACGCTCGCTTCGGTGAAATCCTTCGTGCAGGTGCCGTTTTCGACGGGAAGAATAAAATAGATTTCTTTGACCGTCGGAACGGGCTCGTCTTTACCGCTTAACGCGCTGTCGCCCGAAGAATGTCCCGGATCGACGCTTGCGCCCGCCGAACTCGGCGCGTTGCCCGAATTTTTCCCTGCCGAAGCGCTTGCAGAATCCTTTATCTTTGGCTCGGACGTCGCCGCGGAAGGTTGAGAAGAATTCTTATTCGTATCGAGCGACACGGTTGGCGAGTAGCTTGCCGAAACTACGATTATAGTAGTTACCGCTATCGCCGTTGCCAAAAGCGCGAGAATATACACCGCGCGGTTATTTTTAATTGCCTTG
>CACXHH010000128.1 GCA_902767455.1 uncultured Eubacteriales bacterium | reverse complement strand
TCAACCGCCTGCTAAAGCCGTTTTGCGGGTAGTGGGCGAAGAAGGAACTTTTACGATTGCCGAAACGGTGACTACGGTAAACGAGAAAATAGTTTCCGTAATAGGGCTGACGTGGGACCAGTTCGTCAAATGCATAGTTTTACCGCAAGGTCAGTTCTCGGCGTTTCTTACCATGACGCGCGCACCGAGAGTAAGGATTATTAGTTCTCTGTTCGATCTCGATAAGTACGGGTACAAAATTAAGCAAAAACTCGGTTTAAAGATAAACGATCTCGATAACGAAATAAGCAGATTGTCGGGGAAACTCGAAGGCTTTTCCGACGCCACGAAAGAGAACGTCGAACTTAACGAGAAGGCTCGTGACCAGGCTTTGAAAGACTACGAAGAACAAAACATAAAAAACGATAAAATCGTTGAATTATTCAATGATTATGAAAAAAATTATGTCACGCATAATAATCTTTTATCGCTTCAAAAAGATCTTCTGACGTTAAATAAAACTGAAGCTTTGATTGCAAAAAAGAGAAAATATTTAAACGACTATTATAACGCTAAAAATTATTTGGAACTATACGAAAAACTCAAGGCGAAAAAAGCCGAGCTTTCAAAATCCGAAATAACGAAAGACCGGTTTGTTGCGCTTTATGAAAAAATCAACGCCGAGAAACTCGCTTTTGAAAACGCTCCCTCAACCGTCGACGAAAATTCCCTTTCCGTTCTTAAAACGGCGTGCGACAATCTCAATTTGTTAAAGACCGATTACGAAAAGGTAAAAAAATCCGCCGAGCGCAGGAACGTTCTTCGTAAAGAGTATTCCGTTTTAAACGAGCGAGCCGAGCAAGCTTCGGCGCTCGTTGAAAAACTTGAAGTCAAGCTTGCCGAAACGGATAAAAGAATAAACGATTTTGATTTCAACGGTAAGATCACCGAGATAGTTTCCCGTCTTTCCAAATCAAGCGAAGCGCGCTTGGCTCTTTCCGAAACGGGCTTTCTCAAAGACCTTGCCGCCTTGTCGAAAGATACTATCGTCACGCAAAAATTGTTTGAACGGATAGAATATTTAAAAACCTTCGTAGGCGAAGAAAACGAAGATTACGTCAGAGCGCTTTCGCGCCTTAAAAACGTACTTGAAGAAAACGACGCCTTATCCAAGGAGCGTGCGGATATTGCCGACAAGTTGAAAAACGCTCTCGACGAACGCAAATCTCTGCTCTACGAACTTCAGAAGATAACCGACGAAGGCAAGGCGTTGACGGCGAGCGTCGACGAATTCCGGGATAAAGTAAAAACCGTCGTACGAACGCTCGATGAAAAGACCGTGACGGACGGCTCGGACGATTTCGCCTGCGTTTGCGATAGGGTTTCGGCTTCCTACGGGAAACTTGAAACCGCCGTGAAGGAACGTAAAGCGAGATCCGATTATTTCGCCTTGAATTTACCGTCAGCTCAAAAGGACGCCGAAAACGCTCGTATGCAATACGAAAAATTGCTTTCCGAAGTCAAAAACGACGAAGCCGAACTCGATAAAAAGCTCGGCGGGCTGACGATAAATTACGCTATGGAAGTTGTCGACGGCGTTTCGGACTACGAACTGCTCAAAAAGGAAGTCGACGATTACGGCAACAAGAAGTTTTCTCTCGAAAAGAGCATCGCGGATATTTCGGCAAGTCTTAAAGAATACGATTTTTCCGACGAATATCGTCAAAAACTTGTCCTTGAACGCCGTCAATCCGAGCAATCTTTGAAAAATTTAAACGATTTATATATAAAATTACGAAATATTACCGAAAATTTATCGCAAAAATTTGCAGATAGGTGTATAATAGAAAAAGACTATAAAAATCTATGCGAAGAAAAACGCGTCTGCGACGTGTTGAATAAGCTTCTCTACGGCGAAAAACTCGCCGAGTACGCGGCGGACGAATATCTTTACGAAACGTGCGCCGACGCCGAAGCGACGCTCGCGACGCTTTCTTCGGGAAGATACGGTTTAAGATACGACGGCGATTTCTACGTCAGAGATTATCTCAACGGCGGAGTCGAAAGAAAGACGACGACCGTTTCGGGCGGCGAACTGTTTCTCGTTTCGTTGTCGCTTGCGCTTGCGCTCTCGAAAAGCATAATCGCAAAGAGCAATAAACCCATTGAATTTTTCTTCCTTGACGAAGGCTTCGGCTCGCTCGACGGCAATCTCGTCGAACTCGTGACGGATAGTCTTGAAAAACTTCGCAACGAAAACTTTACGATAGGGCTTATATCGCACGTCGAAGCGCTTAAAGAGCGTATTCCCGCCAAGATAAACGTAAGCGGG
>CACXHH010000127.1 GCA_902767455.1 uncultured Eubacteriales bacterium | reverse complement strand
TCATTATTATTAGATATCGCACAACATATATGTTCTTTTTCTAAATTTTCTTTTGTTACTTGAATATACTCCATACTTATACTCCTATCCCTATTTTCTCGTGAGACAAATTAGAGTTTCAACGTGCTTTGTCTGCGCGAACATGTCGTAAATTCCGACGAATTTTACGTCGTAATTTGGCGAAAAGTCTTTAAATAGGTTGATTAACTTATCGTTTTCCAAAACGAGCGAGCCGACGAGCACGCCTACGTCGCGGGCAAGCGTTTGCGGCGAACACGACACGTAGACTATTTCGTCGGGCGGGTTTTTGAGTATCGCGGAAAGCGTTTTCACGTCAACGCCCTTTCTCGGCGGATCGAGAACGAGAACGACTTTTCCGTACTTTTTTCTCTTTTCTTCGACGAGTTCCGGAAGCACCGTTTCGCAATCTCCGCAGATAAAGCGCATATTATCTACGCCGTTATCCTTTGCGAGTTTTACTGCGCTTTCGCAGGCTTCGGGGATAATTTCGACGCCCACGCTTTCGGCGCAGTTTTTGGCAAGCATAGCCGTAAGCACGCCCGCGCCCGCGTAACCGTCGATGACGGCGCTATCATTTCTTTCGGACACGAAGGATATTACGTCGTTATATATTTCGTTTTTGACCGGCGTATTGACCTGATAAAACGCCTGCGGAGTAACGTCGTAAGTGACTCCGAATTCGGTTACGGTGATAAACCCCTTTCCGTATACGAGCGAATACTCGTCGCCTAAAATGACGTTTGAGTTCGATTTGTTTACGTTTATATAAAGTGAAAAATCGGTAAATTTATTTTTTAATATTTCAATAAGTCCGTCGACGTTTTTAAGTCTATCCGTGTTGATAACGACGGTAAAAAGAAACTGCCCGTTTATTTCCCTTGCTACGAAATGGCGAAGAACTCCGCTTCCGTCCTTTTCGTTATAAAGCGGCACGGAGTATTTTTCCACGAACCCGTTGACGGCGGCGATGACTTTTTTCGCCCACCCGCGATGGATAGGGCAGTCTTCCGTCGCCACTACGTCGTGACTGTTTTCCCTGAAAAAGCCGACGGCGTTTTTCTTGCCGTCAAAGCGCGCGGGAAGCTGTAGTTTGTTACGATATGCGTAAACGTCGGGAGAAGCGAATTTCTTGTTTATATCTATATCGAGCCCCGCGACCTTTTTAAAACACGTCTTTACCGTTTCGGCTTTAAAATCGAGCTGTTTTGAATAATCAAGGTGCTGCAACTGACAACCGCCGCACTTATAAAACACGGAGCATTTTGGCGTTAATCGACTTATAGACGGGTTTTTGACGTTTTCGAGCTTTCCGAAAGCAATATTCTTCTTGATCTTTAAAACCTTAAAATCCACCGTTTCTTCGGGAAGTGAAAACGGCACGAACACAGTCGTGCCGAGATAGTCGATGATGCCTTCTCCGTTGTAGCCGAGCGCCTTGACGGAGCCGGTGAGTACGTCGTTTTTCTTCAATGCCATAGTAAAACCTTATAGTTTAAGCCTTTTGATTATTATATCGACGGAGCGCTGGAACGTGCCCGCAACGTAATCGTATAAAGGGAAAAACACGGCGCCCGCAACGAGCAGGATCGGATAGATATACTCGTTTAAAAATTCGTTTTCACCGACGTAGATACGAGTTAAGAGTTGAGTCAGCAAAAGCGCGCCGACAAACCAGACGTCCTTTACGGCGAGCGCTAATATCTTATTTATTCCCTTGTCGGCAACGAAGTAATTCGCTATCGGGTGAAGCCCTGCAAATACCGCGAAGGGAAAGAGCGCGTCCCACCGCGTGAAAAAGCCGGAAAAGACTCCCGATAAGAGTAGCGCGGCAAGATAAGTAAGAAGCGCGCTTTTATAAGATTTTTTGGAAAGCGGCAGCATTATGCACAGACTCGCCATGAACGCGCCCGAGAGCGAGAAAGACGTAAACCAGTTGCCGATCGTGAGAAAAATAGTTGCGAACGCGGCTGAAATCGCCGAAAGCGCAACGAGCTTGGCGTTTCTCATTATCTGCAAGAACGGCAAAAACAGCTACACAGATTACATATCGCCATGCTGCAACAAAAGTCAAGACACGTATCGCCGCCCATCTGTCCGTCGTCGTAGCCTGCGCTCGTACCGTAGGCGCCGCCGCCCGTGCTACCCGATCTGAAACGCTGATCGTTGACGTGTTTATCGGTCGATTCGGACTGCATTTTTCCGACGAGTCTGTCGTAAGTTTTAATATATTTTTCGTTTGACGGCTCCATTTCTTTGGCGATCTCGAGCTGCTTTTTACTCTCGTTCATCCAGTTCTTTTTATAGTAGACCACCGCCTGCATATAGTGCCACTCGGCGGGGCGGTCGTTGAAGGAATCGAGAAGTTCCTGCGCTTTTTTCAGATCTCCCGACTTTATCGCGCCGTCAATATCCTTGAAAGCGCCTTCTTCGTTAATACGGGCGTGTTCGGCACGGAAGGATTTTATTTCGTTGTAAGCGGTTATGAGCTCGGTGAGCTCTTTCGCCGCCTCGTTACCGGCATCGCCGTCCAAAAACCTGTCTTCTTCGAGACGTTGTTTACGAGCGACGAACGCGCTTTCGAGCTCTTCGTCCGACGCGGACGGCGAAACTCCTAAAATTCTGTATTCGTTTTCAAGCATTTTTGTTTATTCTCCTGATTATCTCGGCGGTTTTTGCGGGAAGCCCGCGCGTTACGATATTGACTACGAGATCGCGGTTGAAGTAAAATTTTATCTCGTTCAAAGCGCTTGCAAGCTCCCTGAATATAACTTCAAATAAAAAGCGTAACTCTTCTTCGTTGGCGCCAAGCAGCTCCTTTGCGCTCTTGGCGCCGTATGCGAGCCTTAAAACGTTGTAGTCGTTTTTCTTTATATCCTTGTCGTAATCGTCGAGCGCGTCTATAAGGTATATCCATTTTCCGATATTATAGAACAATTTCTCGGTGTATGGGGTGGAAAACTTCCCGAGCACTTCCTTTGACAGTTCTTCAAGCATGAGCGCGAACGGGTCGCAAGCGACGTCGACGGAAGCGCAACCGGATTTTTCGAGCTCGAATAAACTCTTATAGTTTAGCGAAACGATTTCGTCAATCTTTTCGTTTCGTTTTTTGGCGCGCTTATAGCCGCCTTTTAGAAAAACGCTCCTTAACCTGCCTTTGCCGTCGTCGTTCACGTCGTCGCGAAGCTTATAATACGCAAGGATAACGTTTACGTCGGCAAGTTGATCGCTGAGCTTATCGCGTTTGGCGATGGGCCTGCTTATTATCGGGTGGACTACGCAACGCGACTTTTTTATCTCTACGTCGCAGTTTACGATATTATGCGCGATAGCCGACAAAAAAGCTATGTCGTAGGTCAGCGAAAAGCGCGCGACCTGACCGCACGTCCCGCCGATAGATTTGCATACGCCGCAGTAAAGCGCCTTATAAAGCGTATCGTCTTTCATGTAAAGATACGCGTTTTCGGGAACTACGTAACCGAACAAATTTCAATTTCAGAGCTGTAACAGCCCGACCTTTTTATAGACTTTGCGCAGCGTTTTAAACGCTATATACGAAGCTTTTTCCGCGCCCGTTTTAAGCACGGAAAGAAGATAATCTTTGTTTGCGAGAAGTTCGGCGCGTTTTTGCTGAATGGGTTTTAAGCCTTCGGCGACGGCTTCGCCTACCGCAGTTTTGAAATCGCCGTAGCCCTTGCCGTCAAACTCGCGTTCGACTTCTTCTATCGTTTTGCCCGTGAAAAGGCTGTAAATGGTGATAAGGTTTGAAACACCCGGCTTGTTTTCTTCGTCGAATCTGACGCAGGCTTCGCTGTCCGTCACGGCGCGGCGGAATTTTTTAACGATCTCGTCGGGCGTGTCGAGCATGGATATAAAACCGTTTGCGTTTTCGTCGCTCTTTGACATCTTCGCCGCGGGGTTCTGAAGGCTCATGACCTTAGCGCCGAGTTTGAAGATGAGCGGTTCGGGAACGGTGAAAGTTTCGCTGTAACGGCTGTTGAAGCGCATAGCGAGATCTCTCGCTATTTCGAGATGCTGTTTCTGGTCGGCGCCGACGGGTACGTACTGCGTGTTATAAAGCAGTATATCCGAAGCCATAAGAACGGGGTAGTCCATAAGCCCCATGTTTATATTATCGGCGTGTTTTAAAGATTTATCTTTAAACTGCGTCATT
>CACXHH010000126.1 GCA_902767455.1 uncultured Eubacteriales bacterium | reverse complement strand
TATTATCTTCGTCGAAGCTTCGTAAACGATTTTAAGATGATTATACTCTCTTGCGAGCATGGCGTCGTTGAGAGTTATCAGATGCTCGTCAAGGGCGGCTCCGAGAGAGCCTTCGTTCCACGAGAACGCTCTCGCTATCTTATCTCCCTTATTGAAGAAAAATCCGTACTTCACGCTGCCCGGATCGTTTATCGCGGGTACGCCTAATAAAAGCCCTGCGCCGCCGCTTTCGGCTTTGACGTCGGCTTCGAATACGAGATTCTGATCTTTCGACGCGTAGAGCGTGGTCATGGCGCATTCATCCCAATAATGCCCGATATCGTTATAACGGAATATCCCGTCGTAATAACTTCTTTCGCCCCATTCGTAAGCCGAACGGAAGTTGTTCATATCGACGTCGATATACCCGTCAGTCGTGTACACGGTAGTTTCGGGATCGGTCAGGGAATACTTCCAGTCGGTAAAAGTACCCGCGCCGAGCCAGGTGCCTATCGCGAGATATCCGCCGTTATACTGCGTTTCAAGAGTGTCGCAGACGATATTATCGTCAACGTAAGCGGTCAAAGCGCCGTTTGCCTTCATGCTGACGGCAAGAACGTGTTTACCCGCTTTCTTGTCTTCGGGAACGGTGTAAACGTGCGCGTCGATCGCCGCGCCGATAGTGCCCTGATTTACGGCGAACAACCTTGCGATACCGTTATCCACGTTGTAGTTGACGGCAAACCACTTAGCGCCCGGATCGTTGTAATCGGCAACGCCGAACGCAAGCATCATCGCGCCTTGCGTTAATTCCGCCGTTATCGAATAATAAAGGTCTTTGTCCTTAGGCGCGTAAACGTTCGTGGTCGCGAACGCGTCGCCCGTGTCGCCGTTGCTTGCCGAAAGCTTATCGCTTCCGAGCGACCAGTTGCCCCACGTTCTCACAACGTCGACGTCGGGAACGATCGCCACCGTTCCGCTTGCTTCTTCGTCCGCAATAACGACTCTGTCCGCTCCGGAAATAAGAGCGGTGCAGATTAAAGCGCACGTTGCCGCCATCGCAAACATGATCGTTGCAAAAGTTTGCAAAAACGGCTTTTTAGTCTTTGTTTTCATCAAAACCTCCTTTCGGAGCCGTCGGACTCCGTTTTGTTTTTTTTCGTAATGAAACAAAAAAAATTGTTTGCAAGCAAATAATTTTTGTCATAAAAACACAAAAAACACTTGCAATAACACAATAACACGGCTATAATTGTTTGTGAAGCCCAAAAAAATTTTTTTTAAAAAAAGCGTAAACAAATATTTTTGGTTGCTTAAAAATATTATCCGAACGTAAGGTAAAAAAATGAAGGTCACGCCGCGCTATTATAAGAACGAATCTGCCGATTTCAATATCAAAGAAACGGCGGATTTTCCGCTGCTCGCGTCGCTTTGCTACGCGCTTTCGCACGAGTTAAGGCTCAAAATCCTGAACCAACTTCAAATAAAGCCGCACACCGTTCCCGAGCTTGCCGCCGTAAACGACACGTCTGTAAACTCTATCGTATATCATACTGAAATATTACAGAACGCAGGGCTTATCGAGATAAACCTTATACCGTCGCAAAAGGGTACGGTGAGAATGTGTTACCGCGTCTTACAGGAAATGCACCTTCAACTCTTCCGCCCATACGCCAACGAGAAGGCGCCTTCGGAAGAGATAAAATACGCCGTCAAAGTCGGTGATTTCGTCGACTGCGATCCCGACGCCAACTATTCGTTTGTGACGGAAAATAAATTTTATACTTGCACCTGGAACACCATATACCGCCCCGAACGCCACGACGCCGGCATTATTTGGGGCGACAAAGGGTATCTGACGTACGCCTTTCCGAACGACTTTGCAAAGTACAGAAAATGCACGGAAATATCCTTGATGCTCGAACTTTGTTCGGAAACGGTCGGTCACAACAACAACTGGAAGAGCGATATCACCTTCTGGCTCAACGACGTCGAACTCTGCACCTACCTTTCCCCCGGTGACTTCGGCGACCGCGACGGACTGCTCTGCCCGCCGTTTTGGAGCAACTGGGGCGACAACGTGACTATGTACGGCTTACTGAAAAATATCAAGGTAAATAACCAAGGCGTGTTCCTTGACGGCGAACTCGTCAATCAGAACGTCAGGCTAAACAATCTCAATCTTGATAAAAGCAACAAGGTTTTGCTGAAAATAGGTAACAAACCGAACGCGCAACACGTCGGCGGGTTCAACCTGTTCAGCAAAAATTTCGGCGACTACCCGATAGATATCGAACTTACCGCCATCGTAGAAAAGGTTTAACGCGCGTATATAACTTCGTAAACGTATTTTTTATACGAAAAAAGACTGCCTTGCGACAGTCTTTTTTTTGATTGAGTTTTTATCAGAACCAGTAGTTGAGCCTGAATTGATTCTGAAGGTTCCACGCCGCGTCGTGATAAGGAGAATAGTAACAGCAGTTGATCTCGCCCGTCTTTTCGTTGAAATTCATCATAAAGATAAGGTCTTCGCCCAAGCCGCTATCGTAAGTCACGCCCTGCGGGTTGACCATAAACGAAGTTATGGTGTTGCCGTGGATACCCGTATCCGTGCGGACGACTACGTCGTCGTAACAGACGTGGCCGCAAAGCACCATAAAGATATTTTCGTAGCGTTTGATAAGCCCGTCGAAAAGCTCCATACCCGAAGTCGACACGCCGTCTTTTCTGTAAAGGTTGCTGGTGGTGTTTATATCGCCGTAAGCCCGCATATAACTGTGAGTATTGACGATAATGCGGTGACGGGGGTGTTGTTCGCATATCCTGCACGCCCAACGCATAACGGGCATACGCGGCTCGTATTCGAGATTTAAAACGAGATAATCGATTCCGCAAACGCTGAAAGTGTAGTAAGTGTTAGCCATGTCGCCTTCGATATAGGCGCCCGCAAACCCGGGAAGCGTACTGTGTTTCGAGTACGGGAAGTATTTATTGAACTGCGACTGAGCATGGTTGCCGTTGTCCATGAAGTCGTAATCGTGGTTTCCGGGAACGAAGCAGTATCTTACTTTGTTGTCGAGCATGGAAAAGCCTTGCTCGGCAACGCCGTACATGACGTCGTTCAAGTTCCATCTCTCCAAAGAAGCGGGGTTGGAAAGGTCTTCTACGGGTATTACGCCCGAGTCTGTCAGATCGCCGAGCGCTATAACGCACTCTATCTTCTCGCTCTCTTTGTTGTCGACGAGCCACTTCATCATATCGAGAAAGATCTGCGGCTTATGCCCGACTATCGCCTGAACGTCGCCGAGAATAGCGAGCGAATAATCGTACTCGAAGTCGCCGCCCGCAACGCCCACGTACTTTTCAAAGGTGTTGAGCGTGGCGTCGTTACCGTTGCCCGAAGTTTCCGCGACGTGTCTTTCTGTCCATACGTCGCCGAAGTACCAGTTGCCCATAAGTTTGCCGTTAAAGTCGTCGGTAATATTTGCGACCTGCATGTCGGCTTTGACTTTATCGGCGTTTATGGCGCCGTTATATATCGTTATCTGACGAATATAACCTTCAAACGGGTTCTTGGGCGTGCCGTAGTTTTCGTGCCCCACGCCGACCGCCATAGAGTATTTTGCGTTCACGGCGCCGACCGCGGCGGAAGTCGCCGAATCTGCGAGCGTTCCGTCGACGTAGAGAAGAAAGGCTTTGCGAACTTCGTCGCGGACGATAGCCACGTGGTGCCACTCGTTATCGTCGAGAGCGGGGTTTGCGAAAGTGTATTTGAATTTGCCGTCGTTCCAGTAAATCTTGACTCTGCCGAATCCGTCGACCGACCAGTCGACTATTCCGCCGAGCCCCGAACCGGGATACGTGAAGTTGCCCATTATCGTTCCGCCGACCGAGCCTTGCGGCATCTTTATCCACGCCTCGAAGCTGTCGGGCGAAGCTACGAAAGGCTCGTCGAGTTCGTAACAGTAATGATTCATCGAGTTGAACTCGGGTTCGTAAATCGGTCTTTGAGCGCCTGCGTCCTCCGCCGTGGTCACGGCGGGCGCCGCCAGACTCATCGACAGCGCCGCTACCGCCGAAAGCGCCGCGGCGACGGTTTTTCTCAATATTTTAATCATTTTCTACCTCCTTCCATTTTGCGTAAAGAGTTACCGCTTCGCCCGAAATTGCGGGAGCGGAAGTATCTACGGCTTCGGTCAAAGCCTGATCGTAATACCAGCCGTCGAAAACGTAGTTTTCCTTGGTCGGATCGGCGACGGTCAGAGCGCCCATTCCGTACAGAACGGGAGAAACGGTCGAGCCGCCGTTACTTTCAAAGGAAACGGTGGTAAGCGGTGAGTGCGAAATAGTGAAGTCAAGAGTCTGTGCCGTATGGCGGAAGCCGAAGCCTTTGCCCGTGTAACCGCTTATATCGTCCGCGGTGCCGTCAATGTCGACGTAGCGGAAGGCAAAATCGCCGTCGATATAGATTTCAAACGTTTCGCCGTAATCGACTACCGAAAGGGTAACGCTTATCTCTTCGCCCGTAGCCGTGCCGTTATATTTAGCCTTCCACGCGGCGGGGAGATAGTCGAGCGCTATCGTGCTCTTGCGCTGTTCGCCCGTAGCCGTAACGCCCGTAAGGTGAACTACCTGGTTGTTGCCCGGGCAAAGCCCGACCTGAATTATTCCGGTTGCGAATATCGTAATGCCGATATACTTTGAGTTATTGTAAGTGTTGTCGGCGCGGACTTGCTGTCTGAAAGCTATGCCCGTAGCGCCCGAAGAACTCTTGTTATACTTCATCGTCATATCGTAGCGGGTAGCCGAATATTCCGTTTCGCCGAGCACCGCGACGCAGCCTTTGGCAATTAACGAATAAGTTCCGTCGCCGTTATCGGTGAGAGCCGAAGTAGTGGGGTATCTGAACCCTGCGTAAAGGGTGAGAGCGTTGCCGCTTGTTTGGAGGTCGTCGGCGTTTACCTTGTTCGTAAACTCTTGATCGTAATACCAGCCGGTGAATATTCTGTTATCGGCTTTCGGGGTAACGTTCGGAAGTTCGAGCGCAACGCCTTCGGCGTAGGTCAGAGTGTCTAAAACGGAGCCTTCGCTCATAAGCGTTATGGTAACTTCCGCTTTCGTCCATTTGGCGTAGAGCGTTACCGCTTCGCCCGAAATTTCGGGAGCGGAAGTATCTACGGCGTTCGTCAAAGCTTCGTCGTAATACCAGCCGTCGAAAACGTAGTTTTCCTTGGTCGTTTCGGCAACTTGCAAAGCCCCGAAGCCGTATTTTACGGGAGCTACCGCCGAGCCGCCGTTAGTTTCAAACGAAACGGTCGTGAACGCCGAATATTCGGGGTTGGAATATACCGTGCCCGCCGCGGTGTTGCT
>CACXHH010000125.1 GCA_902767455.1 uncultured Eubacteriales bacterium | reverse complement strand
ATCACCTTGAAAGACGATGACGAATAATACATAATTTTTTGCAAAATTACAGATATAATAATCAATTATCAGTTATTTTATGACAAACGTAATTATACTGAACGTCTATTTTAAAGACGAAAACGAAGAAAAGAAACTTCGTGAGATAAACGCTTTATGCGAAGCCGTTGACTGCAATATCGTATACACTTTATCGAAGCTTGTGCTGCGCCCCAACCCCGCTACGATAATCGGTAAAGGAAAGCTCGAAGAACTTGCGGCAATAGTGGAAGACACAAATACCGAAACGGTGATTTATAACGGCGAGCTGTCGCCTTCTCAAACGCTGAATATCGCAGATATAGTCGGTTGCGCGGTCATAACCAAGACGAATCTTATACTCGATATTTTCGCAAGAAGAGCAACTTCAAACGAAGGTAAAGTTTTGGTGGAACTTGCCCAGCTGAAATATTTATATCCGAGATTAAAAGGAAAAGGAGATAGCCTTTCCCGTCAAGGCGGCGGTATAGGAACGGTAGGTCCCGGCGAAACAAAACTCGAAACGGACAGGCGTTATATAAGAGGTCGCATTCTCGCACTCGAACGTTCGCTCAAAGAGATAGCAAAGAGAAGAAAACTACAACAATCGAGAAGAACAAAAAATCAAATTAAAACGGTCGCAATCGTAGGATATACGAACGTTGGAAAGTCCACGCTTTTAAACAAGCTTTGTAAAAGCAACGTGACCGAACTCGACAGGGTTTTCGCAACTCTCGACCCTACGGCGAGAGCTACTGAAATCAACGGAAAAAACGTTATATTCGTCGACACGGTCGGTTTTATCGAAGAACTTCCGGAAAGCCTTGTTGAAGCCTTTAAATCGACGCTCGAAATAGCAAAAACCGCCGATATGCTTTTACTCGTCAGCGACGTGAACGACGAGTTTATATATCAGCGGGAAGTAGCGGAAAAGCTTTTGAACGAAATGGACGCTCAAAAGGAAAGGATTTACGTTTTAAATAAATGCGATCTTGAAAGCAGCGCGTTTATCCCCGACGAATACGTCAGAATTTCAGCTAAAAAAGATATAGGCATAAACGAGCTTAAAGATATTATATTTGAAAGACTGTTCGGACAATTCAGAAAATACTCGATAACTTTGGATTACGAAAAAACGCCCTTGATAAAAGATATACAAAAGATCGCGCTTACAGCAGAAGCGGAATACGGAAAAGAAAGCGTAAAAGTAAGCGGAAAAATACTCGTTTCCGACTACGAAAAACTTATCAGAATAATCTCAGATCGATAGTTTTTACTTACTTTTCCGCATTTTGTTTCTTAACGCCGAAGGGGTCGCCCCCGTACGCTGTTTACACATTTTGATAAACAGGTGATAATTTTCAAAATTAGTTTCGGAAAGTATCTCGGAGATGGTGAGATCGGTCGTTTGAATAAGTTCGAGCGCCTTCTCAAACCTTAAAACGAGTAAATGCTTTATAGGCGAAAAGCCCCAGACCTTTTTATAAATATGAGATAGATAATACTTGCTGACGTTTACGTCTGCCGCAACGTCGTCAAGAGTTATTTTTTCGTTATAGTGTTCACGGATAAAACTTTCGGCAAGTAAAGCGGGCTGAAGGTTTTTTTCGTTATTGTCGGACGCACAATTTCTGTACAGAAAGAGCAACATCTCGTAAATTTTTTGCGAAATAGTAACCGCGTCGACGACTTGTTTTGTAAGTTCTTTATGAATCTCAACGATATTGTCGATCAATAACCTTCCGTCTATATTCTTAGCGATTGCACCGTATTTTTCGTAAAAAATATTGAAAAAATCGTGCGATTGCGGTCCCCAGAAATAAATATAGTAATGCGACCATTTTTCGCCGGTAGCGTTGCGTAAAACGTGATGAGTATTCTGGTTGAAAAACGTTACGCAACCGCTTGAAACGTTATACTCTTTTCCGTCGAAATCAAGAAGCCCGTTCCCTTCGACGGTAACGCTGATACAGTAAGAATTGAAATTTTGCCTTTCGAGATAATACCCCGGCTGCATTTCGAGATAGCCCGTTCTTCTCGTTGTGTACAAAATATATTCTTCGGCGTATTTTTGATTGTAGCGATACAGCCTGCTGTCCGCGCTTATTAAGGGATTGATTTTCTGTTCCATGAAACACCCGACGTCAATTTATAATTTATTTGAGCAAGAATATACAAATTTAAAACAATAGCATACATTTACAACGATAGCGTAAAATGGTATTCTTATTTATATAATAAAACAAAAAGTCCGTTTCGTCAAGTCGTAACGGACGAAAAAAAGGAGAAACAATGAAAAACAAATTTATACTATCGTTACTCGTTTTAATCGCTGTTTTTTGTTTAGCGGCGTGTAAGCCCGGAATAAGACAAAACTCTTCCGACTCACAGTCGACTTCGACAGAACAGTCGCAGCCGCAAAGCGCTTCAACCGACGATTCGGCGCAGGATTCGCAAAGCGCTTCTTCTGAAGAACAGACTTCTTCTTCGGAAACCGAACAATTATCCGGCGATACTTCTTTCACCTTCCTTACGGTAGACGGAACGGCGGTTGAAAACGGAATAGTCACGATGACGGCTTCTCAATACGATCAATTCGCCCTTGCCGAAGATTACAACGAGCTCGTGACCTATACGATTGCCGAAAAAGCTCAATTTATTTTAAGCTTTGAAAACGGCACGCTCACCGCTTCCGTCACCGCCGAAGACGGCACGGAAAACACTTACGAGCTTACCGTAAAAAGGCTTAACGACCTTACTTTACTTACTTTAAACGCAGTAAACGAAGAAGATTTCGTTGAAAGTGACGGTTTGACCGAAGGCGCGATCAACGCGCTTGCAAACGCCGAAAGCATCGAATCGATCGTTGAATACGATTTAAGCGAAGGCGCGAGCGTATCTTTCGATTACGACGCCGAAAACATGGTTCTTTCCGCTTCGGTAACTTCAGAAGATAATACGAGCGTTCAGGATTACGCATGGGATATTATGATGAAACACAGTTTTTACAGACAAGCAGCTTTGAATTACGGCAGTGACGACGCCATTTGCTGGAATACCGAACACGATCTGTTCGTTCAGGCGTATTCCGATACGACCGTTCGCGGCGAATACAGAAAAGACGGTAAGTCGCTCGTCGCAGGGCTTTACTACTCTTTCGGCGTAGACGTTGAAATGAAAGACGCGCAAACGAACGCCGAATTTATGATCGAACAGGTCGAAACGAAGGGCAGTATGCTCCGTTACTATATTCGTTATATAGCCGAAAACGACTGGAGAGTTTATACCGATTTCGTATCTTACAGCACGGGATTCAAAGGCTTCAGAGAAATAGGCGTCGCCGAAAACGGTAAAGCGCGTATGGACATCGTAAGGCATGACAACACGTTTTTAATGTTTTTAAACGGTAAAACCGTATGGCGCCAGACTCTTGCTTTCGGCGCGACAGAAGTTATTCTCGGCGGTGAAAAAGCAGAAAACAGGATAAATAATATTACGAGCAGTCTTGATTACGATCAGGTCAAAAACTCGTTTGAAGCTCACGAATACGATTATTTAGCTCCCCTTCTCGGTGCCTGCGTATGCAAAACGGACACCAACAACCTTGTGAACGTTTCAAGTTATTCGGGCACGAATTATAAAAACGCTTCTATCAATATAACGCCGAACGGCTCCACTATCTACCGTTCATATTATTACCACGACGGTTCGCCCCTTGCAGGTCAATATCTTTCTTTTGAAGCAACTTTCAATATCGGAAAGTTCAATAACAAGACCAACCCGTCGCTCGGCTTCTATATCTGCGGCGGAAACAGCAGTAACGGCAAAATAATGCGCGCCTATTTAAGAAGAGATCACGGGAACCTTGAAAGCGCCGACAGCAACTTCCAACTTCAAATAGATAACGGCGGAACGAACGTAAGAATAAGATATTACAGCAATGTCATAAAATTGAAAATGGTGTTCAAAGGCACTTATACGTATCTCTACGCCAACGACGTACTCGTTCTTACAGCCAACGAAGAAAAGAGTTTTATAGCAGACAACCCCGAAGGTTCGTCTTACAAAGAATACAATTACGTCGGCGTTACCGGTTACAGACAGATAGGTATTACCTGCTGCGGCGCAGATTGCACGGTATCGGATATTTCCGCCACCACTTACGACAGAATACTCTCCGGTTACGAAACGAAGATACAGAACTATCAGAATATGATAGACGCAGGCATCGAAACGGGCAAAACGCTTTATATGGGTTCGAGTTTTATCGAATACTGGAACACGAAACACGACTTCTCAACGCACATGGACGGTTATAATATCGGTCTTGCCGGATCTCACAGCACCGATTGGTTACAGCTTATCGACAGGATCGTGACGCCTTTCGCGCCTTCTAAGATCGTTATGTATCTCGGCGGTAACGACGCAAGCGCTCAAGGAAACGATATGGCGCCGTACGTCGCTCAATCGGTCAAGAGAATGCTTAATAAGATACACGAAAAACTTCCCGATACGAAGATTTACTGGATATCGCTTATAACCTTCCCCGGGCTTAACGAATCGAACGACAAATCGATGATCATAGTTGACGAAATATTGAGTAGTTACGCTTCAGAAACGAGTTGGCTCGAATATCTCGATATAGCGCCCACCATCACGCCCAACGGCGTCGCAGTTCCCGAATACTACGAAGGAAGCGACGGCGTTCACATGAACGCGGCAGGATACGCGGCGGTCGAAACGCTCGTAAAAGCGGCTCTCGGCGAAAATTGAAACTTGATACCCCAAACGAAAAACTCGCGACCTTTATTTGGTCGCGAGTTTTGTTATATCCGGATTATTTCGCCGAATACGGATCGACTCCGTATAAAGATTCCATATTCTTTTTAAAATCGGAGATTTTAGCCGTTTGCTTGACATCCGATTCGTCGGCGAATTTTTTAAGTAAATCTTTTTGCGTACGTGAAAGTTTGGAAGGAACTTCAACTATAACGTTGATGTAAAGGTTACCGGTACCGCGGCGAGAACGAATACCTTTGCCGCGAACGGTTATCACTTTGCCCGTCTGCGTGCCTTCGGGAATATCTACGTCAACGGCGTCGTCAAGGGTGGGAACTTTGACTTTTCCGCCGAGCGCCGCCGTTACAAACGATACGGGAAGGTCGATATATAAGTCAAAGTCTTTGCGCTTGAATATCTTATGCGGAGTAACCTTGAAAACGACTATAAGATCGCCCGTTTCCCCGCCGTGTGTGGAAGCGTGACCCATGCCGCGTTTGACGATGTAGCTGTTGGTATCTGCGCCCGCGGGTACGTCGAACGAAAACGTCGTACTGCTGACCGTATAGCCTTTTCCGCCGCAGACGGTACATTTTTCGGTAATGTTCTTACCCGTGCCGCCGCAGTCGGGACAAATCGATTCGTTGACCATTCTGAACAGCCCGCCGCCTACGACGCGCTGAATTTTACCCGTTCCCTTACAACGTGAGCAAGTGGTATATTTGGTGCCGTCTTTGGCGCCCGTACCGTGGCAAGACGAGCAAGGTTCGCGCCTGTTGTATTTGACCGACTTACTACAGCCTTTAGCGGCGTCAAGGAAGGATAGTTCGACTTCGATAGTGACGTCGGAGCCCTTTTCTTTGGCTTGTTGCCTTCCGCCGCCGAAACCGCTGAATATATCGGAGAAAATATCTCCGAAACCTTCAAAGCCCGAAGCGCCACTGCCGCCGAATCCGCCGAAGCCTTGCGAAGCTCCCGGATTATCGAGTTCGAAGTCGTATTGCTGACGTTTTTTAGGGTCTGACAATACTTCGTTTGCTTCGTTTATCTCCTTAAATTTTGCCGCGGCTTCAGGATCGTTCGGGTGAAGATCGGGGTGGTACTGCTTAACGAGTTTACGGTAACTTGACTTTATCTCGTCCTGCGACGCCTTTCTGTCAACGCCTAAAATTTTATAATAATCTTGAGCCATTTTTTGCCTTTTTATTGATTATTCGGGTTACGGAAAATATCCGTACCCGAAAATCAAGATCAATTATTTATTTGATAGAGAAGAAACGTTACCGATTTCAGTTCTGATGGAATTCGGTGTCGCCGTTATCCTGCTGAGAAGCGCCTTCCGCGCCCGCGCCGTTAGCCTGAGCGGCTTGCTGATAAATTTTAGCGAATACGCCCTGAGCTTCCTGCGAAAGCTTTTCGGTAGCGGCTTTGATCCTGTCGTTATCGTCGCTTGCAAGGTCTTCTTTTGCTGTCTTTAAGGCTTCTTCGAGTTTGGTTTTATCTTCTTCGGAAACCTTGTCACCGTTTTCACGGAGAGTCTTTTCGATAGAGAAGATAAGCCCGTCAAGCTGGTTCTTGTTGTCTACGGCTTCCTTTCTCTTCTTGTCTTCTTCTTCGTACTGTTGAGCTT
>CACXHH010000124.1 GCA_902767455.1 uncultured Eubacteriales bacterium | reverse complement strand
GCGTATATTGCCGACGAAGAACGCAAAAAGGACGCGTTATACAACTTCTTTGAAAGCGGTGAACTCTCCAAAAAAGAGCTTGACGCAAGGGTAAGGATAATCGACGACAGGATAAGGACTTATTCCGTTCTGACAAACGAAACTCCCATCAAAAGACCTTTTTACTATCTCGTCGTTTACGACGCGAACAAAGATATCATAGATACTATCTTGAACGAAGCCGTCGATACTTTCAGAAGCGTCGGCATGACTTCTCACGTGCTCGACACGAAAGAGTTGGGCGTTTTCTTAAAATACAATTTCACTTCCAAGTTTGAAGAAAAGGACACGGAATACGTTTTGCCCGAAGAGTTCATGCAGTGGATAAAACCGCAGGTGATCGAGTTTAAACCGAGAAGCGCCGTCGTCGACGGGGAAGAGTGTTTTACCTACACCGTCAAGAATCTTCCCGTCACGGTGTTAAACGCGTGGGGGTATAAGATATTCAACGTTCCGAACACCAAGGTCGTGATGAATCTCACGTTCTTTGAAAAGGCGAAAGCCGTAAGAATGATCGACAGATCTATTCAGGAGCTCGCTTCTCAGACCGAGCAGAGCTATCGTGCGTCGTCGCTCATCGACAAACAGACGCATATCAACACTTTGGTAGAAGTGTTGAGAATGCTCCAAAACGACAACGAGTCGCTCTACGGGGTTACGATACACGTTACCGTCTATCCCGGTGACAACGCCACGAAAGACGTCGTCAAGAGTTCGAGAAAGGCTTTAAGAAGGATATTCGCCGAAGAAGGCTTCGAGCTCGTGGACGATTCTTTCCGTCAGGATCAGGCGTTCATCTCTTCAAATATTTCAAGGCTCGATTCGATGGTCGAGTTCCAGCGCGCAATACATTCGGGCTCGGTCGCGGCGGCGTTCCCGTTCGTTCTCTCAAACGTAATGGACGACGGCGGCTGTATTCTCGGCACGGAAAACGGATACCCGGTAGTCGTAGACTTCTTCAAGCGCGACTACGAGCGCGTAAACTCCAACCTTGTCATCATAGGCAAGTCGGGCTCGGGTAAATCTTACGCGACCAAGACGATTTTAACTCAATTAAGCGCGGAAAACTGCAAAATCTTTATTCTCGATCCCGAAAACGAGTATCAGTATCTCGCGCGCAATATCGGCGGAAGGCTCATTGACGTCGGCGCGGCGAGCGAAGGCAGGATCAACCCCTTCCACGTCATCACCACTCTCGAAGGCGACGAAGAAGGCTCTTCGTCCGGGATCAACGATTTTTCCGTCCACCTTCAATTCCTTGAAGAATTTTTAAGGGTGGCGCTCGACGGCATCAGCTCCGAAGCGCTTGAATACCTTAACAATATAATCGTCGAACTATACAAGAGAAAGGGCATAACTTCAAGCACCGATTTCGCTTCGCTTTCGGCAAGCGATTATCCTGTATTCGACGATCTGAGCGCGCTTATCGACGAAAAACTCAAAAAAGCGAAGGTGGAATACGATATAACGCAACTGCGTATACTCCACAACTACGTTTCCAAGTTCGCGGGAGAAGGGAGAAACTCAAACCTGTGGAACGGCGAAAGCACGCTCACCGTCAAAGAAAACTTTACCGTTTTCAATTTCCGTTCGCTCCTTGCGAACAAGAACGGCGTTATCGCCAACGCGCAGATGCTTCTCGTTTTAAAATGGCTCGATAACGAGATAATCAAGAATCGTGATTTCAATATCAAACACGGCACGAACAGGAAGATAGTCGTCGCTATCGACGAAGCGCACGTGTTTATAGACCCGAAGTACCCGATCGCTCTCGACTTTATGTATCAGCTTGCAAAGCGTATCAGAAAGTACAACGGTATGCAGATAGTCATTACGCAAAACATCAAAGACTTCGTCGGCAGCGAAGACATCATAAGAAAGTCGACGGCGATAATAAACGCCTGCCAGTATTCGTTTATCTTCGCGCTCGCGCCAAACGATATGGACGATCTTTGCACGCTTTACGACAAAGCCGGGCAGATCAACGAAGTAGAACAAGACCAGATTGTAAACAACGCTCGCGGCGACGCGTTCATAATAACTTCGCCGACTAAAAGAACGAATATTAAGATAATAGCTTCGTCAAACACGCAAAAGATGTTTGGCGAAGGAAAAATCTGATGGGAGTAGCTTATGCCTTACTTATTGACCGAGGAAGAAAAACGCAACCTTTTGGCGCAGTATCAACGAAACGTTGAAAGAATCAACGAATATTTACCCGAACACCTTAAAGTCAGCACCGACCTTACCGAGATAACGCGCAGACTTAACGACCCGCAGGAACAACGCCTTTACAAGCGTTCGCTCGAACTCAGAGAAAGGGAAGAAAGACGTCTGGACCTTTATAATCAGCTTGCCGACGAAAACAGGTATCTCAGAGAAAAAGGTAAAACTTACGCTCTCGACCGTACTATACAGTACCAGTTCGATATGAGTGGCGACCCCGACGCCGCCGAGTATAATCGGAACGTTATCCGCAACTATTATCTTCACCCCGAAGCGATGGTGCAACAAGAGTTCAAAAAACTTCTGACGTACGATCCGACGCTTTTAAGTCAGATAGCCAAAGCAAACGACACCGAAAATATGCTCGTCGATTTTTACGACAAAAACGCGGAGCTGTGCGAATACGCTTTCGCGCTCAAAGGTTCTCTCAGGGCTTTCAACAAGGAACTTATCACCGACGAACTCAACAAAGATATAGATTCGACGGCGTCGTCGTACGAAATGCTGAAAACGGCTTCCGAAATGGTGCAGACCGTTTCCGAAAACAGTTTTTTCGTTATCCCGAAGCTTACGCCTGAGCAGGCAAACTATCTCGAAGGTACCGACATCGATATAGAAAGCCCCGAGTTTTACAACGACGTTAAAACTCAGTTAAAATGCGACAGATTCAGAAACGTGTCCGTCAAGGAGTTCAAGAACTTCTTTAAAAAGCTCGACAAGGACGGCATGAGCGTCAGAAAACCGGGCGGCTTCAATACACTTATCGCAACGAAGCAGGAAAACGGCAACGTCAAAAACGTGCCGTTTACGCTCGCGTATCTCGGTCACGATCTATATGCCGACGCGCAGACAACTCAACTTCCCGCAAGCGTCACCAACCACGTTCAGGACGTTTTCAAAAAGAACTTTATCGCCGAACAAAACTTCGTTCAACGCGATTTCGTACCCGCAAACGCAAACGATAACGACGAAAAACTCGCCGCGTTCAAGTTCACTTACGCGGTCAATCTCAACGTTCCGCTCCACAAAATGGAAGGTATGGATATTAAAGACATAGTGGCAAAGCACAAGGGCGGTTTCTTTGAAAAAGCTTTCGGCACCACGTCAAAAGAATTCAAGGACGTTATGCGGCAAGTCGACGATTTCTACGATCGCGGCGCCGTCGGGTTCGGAAACGCCGATCTTATGGCGCAGGTCGGGCAGCGTTATCTTGACCATAAAGGCGTAAAGACGTTCGACGATATCTTAAAGCTCAAAGGTACGTCAAGAGACCGCGCGTTATTGTGCTATTCGCTCGTAAAAACGTGCCGTAGCGTTGAGCGCGACAGAGATTTCGCAAGAGATTACGTTCATGTTCCCGACAGACCCGTCGATATCGAAAACACCGATATAGACAACGGGCGCCCCGCTATCGTAGACATCGTGCGAAAGGAACATGCGATACCCGATAACGCCGTTTTAGAAGACCATCCTATGGGGCAAACGGTTCGCGTCGATAACGGAGCGGCTAACGGTTTGAAGTACGTAAACAATATCAACGAGATAACTTACGACGATGAGAACCATGAGCAAAACGAAGTAGCGTTAAGCGACTAAATAACGACTACCCGATTATAAAACATAAAAAGGAGATACGATCATGCCTAACCTTACCGGTGAATTAACTGAAAACGAAAAGCTAGCTTTGCTCGCAGAACATAAAGCTTACGTTGACGATTTCAACAGTCATTTACCCGACAATATGAAAATCAAATTCGACGAAGAAGCCTTCAATGCAAAATTAAACGATCCGCTGGAAGTAGCGCGCTATCGCAGAAGCGTCGCCAGAGAAGAAAAAATAGCCAAGCAAATGAAAATTTACGAGAATTTCGAAGAGAAATTCGGCGTTCCTCCCGCGGGCAGACATTATCTTAACCGCAATATAGAGTTTTCTTTCAAGACGGACGGTTCGGACGAGTCTAACGAGTACAACGAAAAGCTTTACAAAAGCTACGTTGCAAACCCCGAAAAACTTCTCTATTCAAAAATTAAAAACATAATAAACACCCACCCGCAACCGCTTTACGAAGCGTTGGACGACAAGGGTAAACTCGGGGATTTTTACGACGCAAATCAGGCTCTTTGCGAGGACGCCTTCGTTTTCGATTCTATGATAAAGGATGACGCTTTAAACTGGGTGACGCCGCAGTTGAAAGAATCGATAAAATGTATGAAAAAGCCTATCGAATATCTCGGCGAAGCGCAAAAATCCGCGTATGCGACCATCGGCTCGTCTTATCTTACGATGCCCGAACTTACCGTTGAGCAGGCTACGATCCTTATGGCGAGCGGTCCTCAATACTCCGGTAAGTACGCAAAGCCCGCAGTCCGTAATACGATATTGAGAGCGCTTGAAAAGAGTGAAGGCGTCGAGCGCCCGAAAGAATTTTACGACCAACTCACCGAACACGGAATGCAGCTCAACAGCACTTTCTTCACCAGCCACGTCGCCGAAGAAAGACAGGCTGACGGAACTTACAAAGTGGTGAGTTTCACCAACGCTCTGCAACGTCCGGATGATCCTAATTTCAATATCCGCAAAAGAACGAAAGACGAGATCTGGCACATAAAAAACATCAGTAAAGAGTACGAAAACGAATATCTCGGCATCTGGCAAAAGAAGTTCAAGGATTTGAGCAACGATAAAACGCCGTTTAACTTCGCCGCTATCAAGGACGCGCACAAAGGAAATATCTTCGAGCGTATGCTGTTCAGAACGTCGCGTCAATATAACGAGTTCATCAACGCCTTCGAAGCGTATAACGATCCGAACTCTAAGGATTATCTCAACAGAGAAAAATTGCGCGAAAAAGCCGAAGCCTACCAAACCCATAAGACAGGACAGGGCAAGACGCTCGAACAGATGGACAAAACGAGTAGAATAAGAATGAAGCTTACGTCCGACGTCATCAACACGCTCGACTATATGGATAAAATGGACGACGTTATAAGAAACCAGATAGACGCAAAGCTTTATCCCGAACCGGGTTCCGTCGAAAACGGAAGCCCGTTCTTAAAGGCCGAGGAAGTAAACGACGCTCCGAAAACCAACGAGATCGAAGATGTTCAGAACGCTCTCGATACCATCAGCGTACAGAAAGAAGACGAAATGAATCTTTCCTGATACGAAGAGAATTGTATACTGCGTTATAATTTTTCCCAAAAAGCAGTATTTCGTTGCGCATTTGTTGCGCGTGATACGTTATGCTTGTTGTGGAAAACATAAAAAGATTTTTTAAACGAGGAGAAAAATTATGTTAAGAAGAAATGAATTAACCGAGCGTTTGGGTACGCCGATCAGCAACCCGGATTCACCCGCAACCAAACTCAACGATTTTATCAACTATCTTGCAGACAACTATTCCGCAAACGAAAACGGCGGAATATCCCTTGAAGAGTCGATTTATATCGCGAGAAAGCAGATAGGCGAATCAATAGTTTACAGAAGAGAAAAAGAAGGCATAGGCGAAGGCGACGGCAACCTTTTCTCAAGAGATAAAACTTACGGCGCAAAAGGCGACTGGACTGTCGGATTCTTTTTGAAAAATCCGAGAGATGCGGTGCAATATTTGCTCGTGCAAGGCAGACAACAGGCGCTTAAAAACGGCGACGCGGAAAGAGCCGCGAGATTTGACGCGGTCGCGCAAAATATAAACGGAAGGCGTCACGCGTACGATACGTTTTCCGCTTTCAACGGCAAGCGCGCAAACGATATGGTCAATATCGAAAGAAGATATATCGGCGAAAACGCCGTCGACGCGGCTTTAAACAGAAACAAAGCGGGCTTTTTCGACCGCATCTTCCGCAGAACTTCCCGTCAGTACAAGGACTTTGAAAAGGCGTTCAAGGAGTACAGAACGGGTTCGAGAATCGAAGACGGTTTAAACTCCCGCGCCGCAAACAGAGAGTCCGTCGAAAGAACGGCAAAGGCGTATTTAAGATACAAGATCCCCGGTTGGAACGGAGAAGATCTTCCCACAATGGAACAGATCAACGCATTGAGCGGAAAGTCAAAAGACCGAGCGTTGCTTTGCTACAACACGCTCAGCGCTACGAAGGATTCGGCTAAAACCGAGCAAAAACTTCAAAGCCTTGTCGATACGGTCGAAAGGCAAATGGAAAAAGACGGTACGATCGTCGTGACCAACAAGCTGTACAACGCAAACTCAGTTGACGCGAACGAAATCAAAGGCTTGCTTAACGATACGTCGCCGATCGAGCAGATAGTCGGTATAGACGGTAAAACGGTCACTAAGGAGCTTACGGAAAATCAAAAGCTGTTCCAGAAGGGGCTGGCAAAAGATCTGGAAGATAAACCGATAGGCGTCGACGTGCAGAGACTTTCAAAAAATATCAACGAGATAGAAGTGAGCCACGATGATCTGGATATGTCCGTGGGCGACTGAAAAGAACGTAACTTTTTGAAGTAAACAAGAATAATAGTATCATGATCAAAACCATAGATTTTTTGCGGCAACTCGGCGCAACGAGGTTTCAACAAGGGCTTGAAAACGACGTGCACGAGCGCGGATCGCGGCAAGTTGAGATTTAAGAAAACGAAAACGATAACGCTAACGATCCGTCTATGGATTCGGAAGACGAACCTTCGATCATTGACGCGTAAATATAATCAAACTTAAATAAAGGAAAAAATATGTTAAGAGCACAAGAAATTTTGAACAGACTCGGCGCAACCAGACACGCGGAGAATCACCCGTACGAAAAGTTAATGATTCTTGTTGACTATATCGCCGAGAATATGGAAGGCAACGAAAACGACGAAGCGAACATTCACGAAGTCATCTTTGCTGCGAGAAAGAATATTTCGGAAACCATTTTGCACTTGGAATCGGAAAACAACATTAAGCATACGACGAGAGAGCTTTGTCCTCGCGTTCGGGGCGTGGATCAGAAAGATGCAAACATGATGATGTCTATGTTTTTGCTTTCGCCCGAAACAACCGTTAAGATGATGACGGAAGCGCGGCTTGAGAATAACGACGATCCCGAACTTCAGGATAATTCGGAAGATCTTTCCGAAGAAGAAAAGGCGTATCAACAAAAAGTCGAGGCGGGCAAGCGCGCGCAGTACGAAAGAGCGCTCAAGCTTTTGAGCGGCAAAGAACTTGCTTTTGCCGCTTACGAAAGCGTACAAGGCGATATCGAAAACGACAAGCTCAATCTTATGGGCTATTTGCAGGATGACATTCCGGGCAAAAATCCTATCGGCGACGCGCTCGAATCCTGCGAGCCGGGATTTTTTGAAAGCGTTTTCAGAACGACTTCAAAGGAATACAAAAACTTCAAGGCAACTTTTGAAGCAAGACAAAAGGGCGGAGCGTCGCGTGAAGAGCTCGACGGCGCGGCGAAGGCTTATCTTATGCACAAGATCCCGGGTTACAAGGGCGATGGCTTGCCGACGGAAGAGCAAATGAGTAAACTCTCGGGTACGTCGAGAAACAGGGCGCTATTGTGCTTGAAAACTTTACAGGCAAATCAGAGGTCAAGACGATACGAAGAGAAACTGAACATTATCAATACGGTCGCAAAGAGCAATATCGAAGATGGCGGTCTGACGGATACCTTCAAACAAATGCGCAACGATAATTCAGATCTCGGGCCGCTCGTAAACGAGATAGATAACCAACCCGAAAATCAAGCCAAGTTCCAACAAAATCTTGCCAACGACGTAAACGACAACAAGATTCAATCGAACGAACAAGGTCTTTCCGACGACAACGATCCCGTCCTCAAGGAAGAAGACATCGCGCTCGAATAAGAACTTCCTTCCGATCGGGCTTGACGGATAGTGGCGAAATCCCGTGTTCGCTTTTTTGGCGAGCCGCGCCTTAACTTTCCTTTCACCATCTCAGCGTCAATCGGTGAGAAAATACGAAAAACAAAAAAGCGAGAACGTAAGTGCTGTTCAATTAGGGATTTTATCAAAAACTAAAATTTAATTGTAATTGCAATTCCGGGCGGTCTCAAAAGAATTGGAACTTGGATTAAAGTCCGAGTTCTTTTTCTTTACAGTTCTATATTTTTTAATTATTTATTTCTTATTTGTCCAAATTTATTGACAAATCGTATAACAATCTATATAATATTATGTGTAATAAATGTTATAGGCGGTTTCTATGAAAGAACTAATAAAACAAATCAGACAATATACCGGATTAAGTCAAACAGAAATGGCTTCAAAAATAGGCGTCAGATTTGCAACAATAAATCGTTGGGAAAACGGCCATTCGGAACCGACTCGTCTTGCTCAAGAAGGTCTTTATGCCTTATGCGAGAATTTGAACGTCCCCGTATATGAAATGATTATTGAAAAGATAAAGCGCGAAGTATCGTCTATTGCTTTGGATAAAGGTCGCATTTTGCTTTATCACGGCTCAAAAAGCGGTTTGGTCGGAGATATTAAGCCTATAAGCCGTGAAAAATGCGACTTCGGCAAAGGGTTTTATATGGGAACGACACCCGAACAGCCGCTTACTCTTATTTGCGATTTTGAGGACTCGAAATTCTACGTCGTTTCCATCGATATTAAGGAACTTAAAAGCGTTGAAATTCCGTCAGATATAAACTGGGCGATAATTGTTGCTTATCATCGCGGACGTATGGAAAGAATAAAAGGCAGTAATTTTTATAATAAATACGGTGCAATGACGAGCGGCAAAGATTTGGCTATCGGTAGTATTGCAAACGATAGGATGTTTTACGTCATAGATAATTTTTTCTTGGAAAACATTACTGACGTGGCGCTTGTACACAGTTTGTCCGCCCTTATGCTCGGCAAACAATACGTTGCCCTTACGGAAAAGGCTTGTAGGGCGATAAGAATAGAAAAAGAAATACCGCTTTCGTTCTTTGAAAAGAAAGTTTTGAGAAAAGTCAGCGAAGGAAATCGTCAGAAAGGAATTGACCTTGCTAATGAAATTTGCAAGTCACACCGTCGTGAAGGTAAATTTTTTGACGAAATATTAGATGAAGCGATAAAGGGAGATAAATAATGGACGCTTTAGAATTAAAATTGTGCGATATACAAGGTCGTCTTTTTGAACTTTTTTTAAGCACGGATTATGACGCCGAAAGCCTTGTAAAAGCGTTTATGAACAGTGATATTGCCAAAAATCTCGATTCCGAATATAACCGTATGCAATGGGCGGGCGAAGAATATCTTTTGGAAGAACTCATCGCTACCTGCAAAGATAAGTTGACGATTAAAAAAGAGAG
>CACXHH010000123.1 GCA_902767455.1 uncultured Eubacteriales bacterium | reverse complement strand
TTTTGAGCCAAACGCCTTACGGCGAAGAAGTTATTTCCCCGAGCGATAAGGTCGCGGGAGTCGGGCATAATACCGTAGTCGTCGACTTTGCCGGCAATTACTGGCTGTTCTATCACGGTTTCGATATCGAGGGCGAAAGACCTACCGAGCGTATTCCGTTCATGGATAAGATTTTGTGGGACGAAAACGGCATGCCGTACGTTGAAGGCAGAAAAGCTTCGGTAAGAGTTGAAAAGCAAGGTCCCGTCGTAGTCAACTTCTGAAAGTTACGACGAAACACGAAATCGATCAACTATCGTAATATTGCAAAATAAATATAGTGAAGGAGAAAAATAATGAAAAAACTACTTGCTCTCGTTTTATGCGTTTTGTTTGCGATGACGGCTATGCTCGTTACGGCTTGCGAAGGCGAACAGACGCCTGCCGTCACTCCGCCCGAAGGCGAAGGGGATATCGTGCGTGACGCGGACGGCAACGTCGTCTACGATAACGTAGAAATAAAAATGTGGAGCGTTACCACGGGTGACGACGCCAACACGCAGGACGATATAATCGCCCGTTTCAACGAAACGTATAAAGGCATGATAAAGGTAAACGTCGAACATTATTCGCGTTATGACCTTGAAACGCTACTCTCGTCGACCATACAGTTCGACAAGGAAAAGGCGCCCGATATATTGTTCAATCACGGCTCGAGAACGGCTGAGTATTTCGATCGCGGGTGGCTTAGAGAAGTCGATTATTTCTTCGGAAAAAGCGGCGCCACGTTCGATAAACCCGATTTCGTACCTTCGCTTTTAGAGTCTGTCGTAATCGACGGAAAAGCTTACGGCATGCCGATAGACTGTCATTCGGCGATAATGTGCGTGAGAAGCGATATTCTTGAAAAGAACGGGCTTTCGATGCCGACCAACTACGCAGAGCTTTGCGCCGTGTGCGATCAAGCCGCCGCCCTTGCCGCCGCCAACAATCTGTGGATAAGGGGCGAAAACTCCGACGGTTACAAGTCCGACGAGTGGAGAAAAGCTTCTACCGCCCAGCCTTACACGGCTTTTCCCATCTCCTTCGGCGATATGTGGGTACACGAATTCGTCGGTTACAGCGCCATGGTACAAAACGGCGGCGAGATAGTAGCTTCCGACGGAATGCCCGCATGGAACAGCGCGGCTACAGCAAACGGTATTCAGGTACTCAAAAACTGGATATTCCCGACCGCGACTTCTCAGAATAAGAGCGCGATGAGTATCGACTACGGTTCGTCTTACGACGTAGGCGACGCGCCTTTCAACAAGGGCGAGTGTATCTTCAAACTTCAGGGCCCGTGGGCTTGGCAGAAGGAAAAACAAACCTTCGATCTTCTTTTAAGTAAGGACGGCGGCTCGGCTAATATCACTACCCGTTCGCTTACTTTTATGTTCGCTACCGATACGAGCAAGCCTTGCGCCTCCAAGATAAAGGGCGAAGGCCACGCCATAACGCTTTTAAGCACCGTCACGAGCTACACCAAAGCTTGCGCCGCAACGGTATTTATGGATTACATGGCTAACTTCTCAGGAATAGAGTGGGCTAAACGCGGTCATCTTCCCGCGGCGCGTTCGGTGTCGGCGGCTAACGAATACCTTTCGGACCCCGCGTATAACGAATACGTAAAATACTGGGGAGAGCCGAAGGACTACGTAGTGGTGGCTCCGACCAAGTATTACAGCTACGTCGACTCCTATTTCAAGAGCGCCGTGCAGAAATCTCTTGCCGGCTCTTATAAGGACAGGAACGTCGCGGATATCTTAAAGAGCGAATACGACGATTGTATCGACTATATCAATCTTTACGCGTAAACGAAAAATCAACTTAAAGTTGCGAGAGTTTTTATGAAGTCAGACAAAGTAGACGTCTTCGCCTACGCCGAAAGGCGCGAAAGGCGTAAAAACAGTTTAAGAAAAAGCTTTTCCGTTACGACCTTTTTAGGTCCGTATACGGCGAGTTTTTTGCTGTTTTTCGTCTTTCCGCTCGTTCTTGGCGTGATAATGTCTTTTTCCAAATTTACGGCGCAGTCGTTTTTGCCGTCGTCGGTGGGTACTCTCGATAACTACAAGATACTCTTTTCTGACACCGCCATCGCTCGCGATTTCAGAAATTCGATATGGACGACGATAAAGTTCAGCCTTGCGATAGTTCCGCTGTCTATCCTTATCCCGTTAGGGCTTGCGCTTCTTATAAACCTGAAACCGCCCGGATACAAATTTTTCAGAGCGGCTATATACGTTCCCGGGATATTCCCGCTGACGGCTACGGGGCTTATCTTAATGCGTATGTTCGATTCGCATTACGGCTTTGTCAACTCGGTGTTCGATCTCACGGTCGACTGGTTCGGAAGTACCGGCGCATGTTGGTTTATGATAGGCTTTTTCTGCGTATGGTGCGGCATCGGCGGGAATTTCATAATCCTTTGCGCGGGGCTTGAAAACGTCGATAAAACGCTGTTTGAAGCGGCTGATGTTGACGGCTGTTCGGCGTGGAAGAAGTTTCTGCACGTCACGCTCCCCGGCATAAAACCGCAGCTTTTCTTAACGCTGTTCACCACGCTTATAGGGTATATGAACGTTTACGGGCAGATATATATCCTTGCGAGCAACAACCCAGATCTTAGCAGTATGAAATCGGCGGTCTACCGCATACAGGACCTTTTAACGGGCTTCAATCCGCGCGCCTTCGGGTACGCGGCGGCGATGGGCATAGTTCTCGGCGTTATCATAATCTTTATCGCCGTTATCCAGCTCGTCGTTTCAAAAGACAAAAAAGGGGGTGGAAAACGTGTTGCGCAGTTCAAGCAATGGAAAGAAAACGTCTAAAACGGTCGCTTTCGTTTCACTCCTTATTATCTCGATACTGTTCCTTTTGCCCGTGATATGGGGCGTCGTAGGCTCGTTTCGTTCGAGCGAGGACTTCTTCAATCACCCCGAAAGCTTCTTCCCGTCGAGTTGGGACGCTTTCACCTTCGACGGCTACGCCGAACTGTTTTCCAAAACGGAATTCGTATCGAGCCGCGCCAACGAGTGGTACCCTATTTGGAACTGGCTGGTGAACTCGCTTATAGTGTCGGTCGGCGGAACGCTTATATATCTTCTGATAGCGTCGCTCGCGGCGTACGCGTTCGTCTTTCTCGAATTCAAGTGGGCTAACCGCATATTCTACTTTCTGATTTGCACGATGACTATCCCCGGTATAGTTTCGACCACGCCGCAGCTTATAAACATGAACTTACTCGGCGCGTACAAATCGCTTGCGGGGCTGATAATTCCGTCGTTCGGCGGCGTGTACGGCGTGTTCCTGATACGGCAGTTCTTCCTGTCTATCCCAAAAGACCTTATAGAAAACGCGCGTATGGACGGCGCGGGCAATTTAAGGATATTCCTTAAAATAGTTCTCCCGCTCGGAAAATCGGCGCTGTTCGTTCAGGGCTTGTTCGGGTTTATGGGCGCATGGAACGACGTTCAATGGGCGCAGCTCATCGTCGGCAGCGCGCCGCGAAGCACCTGGACGCTTGCGTACGGGCTCAAAGTCATTTCCGACCAGTGCGAAGCTTACGAATCGATAACGCTTGCCCTGGCAAGCGCCGTTATCGCGATGATACCTATATTCATAGTCTATCTCGTCACGCAGAGCAAGATAATCGAAGGCGTGGCGAATACCGGCATTAAGCGCTAAAAAACTTTCCTTTATAAAATATTTACTCGCGTGAAAAACCTTACGGGCGCGAAATGAAAGTTATTTATGAACAACGAAACTAAAACGATGATGACAAAAAAAGAAGCCGACGCCTTCCTGAAACGGAACGGCAACAGGCTGGTGGACGACACGCTTACGTCCTTCGTGTCCTTGCAGAAGGTCAATAAGGTCTACCCTAACGGGGTGCACGCCGTTTACGACTTCGATCTCGAGATAGATAAACACGAGTTCGTCGCTCTCGTAGGTCCGTCGGGGTGCGGAAAGTCGACTACTCTCCGTATGATAGCCGGGCTTGAAGATATTTCTTCGGGGCGGCTGTATATCGACAAGGCGTTTTCAAACTACCTTCAGAGTAAGGACAGGGATATCGCCATGGTGTTCCAGAGCTACGCGCTCTACCCGCAGATGTCCGTTTTCGACAATATCGCTTTCGGATTGAAGATAAGAAAGCTCCCGAAAGACGAAATCGAACACCGCGTTTTCAAAGCCGCAGATATTCTCGATCTTGGCGACTATCTCGACAGAAAGCCCAAAGAACTTTCGGGCGGGCAGATGCAGAGAGTTGCGCTCGGCAGAGCTATAGTCCGTCAGGCAAACCTTTTCCTTATGGACGAGCCGCTCTCCAACCTTGACGCCAAGCTCCGCGTGCAGATGCGTTCGGAGATAATGCGCATACACAAGGAAGTTGGCGCCACCACAATTTACGTCACGCACGACCAGACGGAAGCTATGACCATGGCTGACGTGATAGTCGTTATGAACAAAGGCTTTATCCAGCAGGCGGGGCGCGCCATAGACGTTTACGACCACCCCGACAACTTGTTCGTCGCGACCTTTATCGGCAGTCCGCCGATGAATATCGTCGACGCAAATTATAAAGATAATAAGCTTACTTTTGCCGACGGAAGCGTCGTCGCGCTCGACGACGGTTTCGACGAAGTTTACCGCGCGTTTATCGCCGAGCGTATAGCCGAGCTTGACGCGCAGATGGCGAACTTTGACGAGCTTACCGACGAAGCCGTCGCTAAGATGCGCGCCGCGCAGGTTTTCAGAAAGGAAGAAAAGAAGCCCGTCGAGATGAAAAAGAAGGAAAACTTCTTTAAAAAACTTTTCGGCAAGTTTACCAAAAAGCGCGCGAGCGGCGAAAAGGACGACGAGCGCGTCAAACTTCTCGAAGAAATGAAGCGGCTCAAAGAAAACTATCTTGCGATAGCTCTCGGCGGCGCGGTAAAAGTGGGCGTTCGCCCCGAACACGTCACTATAGGCGACGAAGGCGAAGGAACTTTCAACGCAAGATCGACGCTTGTGGAACTTCTCGGAAGCGAGTGCATAGTTCACTTCGACCTGTTCGGAACGGATTTTCAGGTCAAAACGCAACAGAACGCTTCAAGTATGGCGGATAAGGTGTGTTCGCTCACATTTGAAAAGGGCAAAATACACGTTTTCGACGCCGACAGCGGCTTGGTCATAAGACGGTAAAACCGTTTTTGAAATATTTGACGAAATAAATTAAAGGGAGATGTGAAATGTTCAAAAAAACAAAACTATTTGTTATCGCGTTGCTTGCGATGCTTTGCGTAAGTCTGGTATTAGTCGCGTGCGATAATCAGCCTCAGAGCGGCGGAAACGCTTCGACGGATAATTCTACGGCTTACACCGGCGAATACGATATCCGCCTTACCGCGATAGGCTCCACGACGATAAAAGCGGGCAAAACTCTTCAGATCCGCGCTTCCGTCACGGGCACTACCGAAAAGGACGTGACGTTTACTTCCGACGACGAAAGCATTGCCACCGTCGCCGCGAACGGGCTCGTCA
>CACXHH010000122.1 GCA_902767455.1 uncultured Eubacteriales bacterium | reverse complement strand
CGAACTGCCATTCTCCGTTAAGGTTGATCCAGTCGTCGCGTCTTAACTGCGGGCGCGGATATTCGTTTCGTGTGATCATCGTAAATTATCCTCCGTGTTCGGTAAAAATTCGTTCTTTAATACCATAAATGAATTTTGCCGTTTTGTCAATAGAAAAAACGAAAAATAAAAACATTTTTTTCTTTTCGACCGTTTTTCGCAACTGAAAAAGCAATTTTTCGCATACGGTTTTACGATTGCGCAAATGTGCGTAAACGCATACGATTTATCGGTTGAATTACGGTCTTTACACGGGGATTATACGGTTTATAATCGTTCTTTCCGCCCGTGTAAAAAGCACAAAAAGCCCGCCTATAAGTCGATTATCGCCGTTTTTATAAAAAAGCCGTTGCGTATCGAAAACACTCGACGCTCAACGGCTCTTACGATTATATTTCTATAATTCGACCGAATATTATCTGAATTATAAAGTTACTCGGCGTTTCCCGTCGCGACGACGTTCGCGTCTTCGCACACGGCTTTTATTATCACGTCGCCTATTTTTACGGGCGTCGTGGCGGTGGCTGAATTTATCTTTTGCATGACGGCGAATATCTCCGTTTTGGGAACGGGTTTATCCGTTTTTACGGGAAGCATTCTGCCGTCGGTCGTCTTTACCGTCGACGTAACGACTCTTTTAGGACATACGACTTCGTTTTCCGCGTACATCTTACCTCTTAAACAGCTATTGCCGCGCACCGCAAGGACTTTGTTTTCTTCGAGGTCGACTTCTATTCTGCACCCGACGGGGCATTCTATACAAGTTAAAGCTACCGTTTTCATATCAATTCTCCCCGCAAGTTTCGAGATAAACTTCTATCTTTTCGCCCGCTTCGGCGACGGCTTCGGCGGTTAAAAGCATCGTTTCCATTTCACCGGGAACGGCTATCTTTTTCTTGCGCTTTGCGAGTATCTTATCGTCCGATCTTGCGATTATCGTACAATCTTTGAAAGTTCCCGTCACCCTGAAGAAGAGTTTGACGTTTTCGTTTACGGATCTGTCTATCATCTGCGGAAGCGCGTAGCCGACGTTTTTACCGTTTTCGACGATAACGGCGTTATCGGTACGGCGTTTCCCGTTAAGATACGCCGCCGCGCTCGCGCCCGCAAGTTCGGCTTCTTCGGAAACGAAGTCGACGAGATCGTGCACCTGCAAAACGTTTCCGCACGCGAATACGCCTTCGATTTGCGTTTCTCTGTTCTGGTAAACGCAGGCGCCGCGCGTTCTCGGCGAGAGCTTTATGCCAGCGTTTTTGGTGAGTTCGTTTTCGGGGATAAGCCCGACGGAGAATAAAACTGTGTCGCAATCGAAGTGCATTTCCGTTCCCGCGATCGGCTTTTTGTTTTCGTCGACCTTGGAAACGACCACGCCCGTCACGCGTTTTTCGCCCTCTATCTTCGTAATCGTATGGTTAAGATAAAGGGGAATACCGAAGTCGTCAAGGCATTGAACGATATTGCGTTTAAGCCCGCTCGAATACGGCATTATCTCGCATACGGCAAGCACTTTCGCGCCTTCGAGCGTCATTCGGCGCGCCATGATGAGCCCTATGTCGCCCGAGCCGAGAATAACGACTCTCTTCCCCGGCATATAACCTTTGATATTCACGTATTTCTGAGCGGTGCCCGCCGAATAGATACCGGCAGGTCGAGTACCCGCGATATTGAGCGCGCCGCGGCTTCTTTCACGACAACCCATAGCAAGTATTATAGCCTTTGCTTTTAAGGTGAACACGCCGTTTTCTTCGTTTATCGCCGTGACCGTTTTGTCTGCGGACAGGTCGAGAACGGTCGTTTTTAGCATAACCGTTATCTCTCTTTGGCGGACGAGCTCTATAAACCGAGCCGCGTATTCGGGCCCCGAAAGACTTTCTTTAAAGCGGGTAAGCCCGAAGCCGTTGTGTATACATTGATTGAGTATTCCGCCGAGCCTTTCGTCACGCTCGATGATAACGACGTCCTTTGCGCCGTTATCGTAAGCCGAAACTGCCGCGGCAAGCCCTGCGGGGCCGCCGCCTATTATTACGAGATCACGTTCCATCATTTGGTCTTCCCCACGAGTATTTGCGTTCCGTCGCCCGATTTCGTCACCTTATCGAGCCCGATTTTAAGCTCGTCGGCAATTATCTCGGCAACGTAAGGCTGGCAAAAGCCGCCCTGACATCTTCCCATACCTGCGCGCGTTCTGCGCTTTACGCCGTCTATATCTTTAGCTTTGGGGTTTTCGCGCAAGGCGCGGCGGATCTCGCCTTCGGTTATCTGCTCGCAACGGCAGATAATTCGCCCGTAGGTCGCGTCCTTTTTTATGATCTCGTTCTTTTCTTCGCGAGAAAGGCGTTTAAATAAGTAATCGGGAGTGCGGACGGGATTGAAGTTTTTGTTATCTTTTAACGGCAAAAGCCTGCCTATAAGTTCGTTAACGACGTATTCGCCTATCGCGGGAGCGGAAGTAAGCCCCGGAGATTCGATGCCGACGCAGTTGATAAAGCCTTTGCTTGCCTTGCTCTCTTCGATAATGAAATCGTGCCTGTCGCAGTACGCTCTGACTCCCGCAAACGAAGTTATCGTGTTATAAAAAGGCACGTTATCGCACATCTCTTTAGCCTTGGCGGTGACGGCGGCTAAACCTTCCGCCGTGGTGTAAGTAGCGCCGTCCGTAACTTCTTCGGCGGTCGGTCCGAGAATAATATTGTTGTCGACCGTTTGCGAAACGAGAATGCCTTTACCCTTCTTGGTCGGAGTAAAGAACAGCGTGTGAGAAACGAAATCTCCGCTTTCTCTGTCGAGAAGGATATATTCGCCCTTTCTTCCGCCCACAGTAAAGCTGTTATCGCCTACGAGCGAAGCTATTTTCCGAGATCCCAGCCCCGCGCAGTTGACTATCGTCCTTGCTCGAACGCTTCTGCCGTCGTAAGCGATAAGCTCGTAGCCGTCGAAACCGCCGTCGATACGCGCGGTATCGAAATCCGTCATAAGCTCGGCGCCGTTATCCATGGCGTTGCCTATCGCCGCGATAGTAAGTTCGTACGGGCAGATTATCCCGCCCGTTTTTGCGAAAAGCGCGCCGACGGCTTTGTCGGAAACGTTCGGCTCGAGCTTTTTAAGCTGTTCCTTAGTGAGGATTTCAAGCCCTTTTACGCCGTTTTTCTCGCCGCGTTCTTTTAAAAGATACAAGGTCTTGACATCTTCGTCGGAAAAAGCCACGACGAGCGAGCCGTTGTTGCGGTATTTGACGCCCAGCTCGCTTGCGACGCTCGGCATCATCTCGTTTCCCAAAACGTTGAATTTTGCTTTGAGCGAGCCTTCGGCGGCGTCAAACCCTGCGTGGACGATACCGCTGTTTGCCTTGCTTTGCCCCATGCATACGTCCGAACGTACTTCGAGCATGCACGCGGTAAGCCCGCGTTTAACGGCGTTACGAAGCACGAACGCGCCTATAACGCCTCCGCCTATAACGACAACGTCATACATAAACAGTTCTCCTTTTTATAAGTAATCAACGACGTCGTTAAGACTGTCGAGTATAAATTCGGGTTTATCCGACGGGCTTAAACGCTCAACGTCGGTCAAAGCGCTTTCTCCGCTTAAAACGAGAAGAGTATGGAAATTACAGTTTCTGCCGAATTTTATATCGGTGTTCAGCCTGTCGCCGACCATAACGAATTTTTCAGGCGGCAGAGAAAACCTTTTCATAAGATTTTCACCCATAAACGGATACGGCTTTCCGATTATCAGCTCGGGGCGAACGCCCGTCGAAGCGTAAACGAGTTCTATCAAAGCGCCCGCGTCGGGAACGAACACGTCTTCCGCAGGGCAGTTCACGTCGGGGTGCGTTGCGATATAGCGCGAGCCTTTCATGACGTTTGAAGTGAACTTACAGAGTTTTTCGTAAGTGAGTTCGGTGTCGTAAGCGAGAACGCTTATATCCGCTCGTCCGTCGACGAGCCTTATCCCGCGCTCTTTGAATTCCTTTCCAAGCGCGCGCGTACCTAAAAGATAAACGCTGTTTTCGGGATAGTTGGCGGAAAGGTATTCAGCCGTAGCCATGCCCGAAGAATAAACTTCGTCGCCGTCGCGCAAAAGATCCATGCGCGAAAGCTTTTCGTAATACCGTTCTTTGCTCTTTGAAGAGTTGTTCGTAAGGTAGATTATTTTTTTACCGCGGCTTCTGAGCGCGTCGAGAGTTTTCGGCATATCGCCGATAAGCTTGTCCCCGAGATAGACGGTGCCGTCCATATCGAGAAGAAAATACTCTATTTCACACAAAGCCTGTTTTAAAGTCTGCATTTTTATCCTTCCGTTTGTTATCCTTATTATTATACGCTTAAAAATCGGTTTTGACAAGTATATTTGCCTTTTAAAACCGAAAGCGCCGTTTTTATAAAAAACCGCGTGCCGCCCCCGATAAAAACGCCGCCCGAAATCTTTTCGGGCGGCGCGCGTAAAAGCTTATAATCACCGTTTAATCGACTTATACGCCGACTTTTAGGCAATAGCAAGTTGTTTTTCTTCTTGCAGGAAACGATTTTTCCACCTGCCGTTTTTCCAACGTACGTTATACAGCACGCCGCGGAAAATTTCGTCGGCGGCGGAAGCTATCCAAAGCCCGTAAACGCCGAGCCCTAACGTAACGCCGAGAAGGTATCCTATTCCCACGCTCATCACCCAGCACGAAACTATGGAAACGATAGTCGTGTACACGGTGTCGCCCGTGGCGTTAAGCCCGAACTGACCGAGATGGTTCATACCCCTGCCCATTTCGACGGCTACGTCTATCCACATAAGCGCTACGCCTATGCCGATTATACCCGAATCGTCGGTAAATATCCGCATAAGAAAGGGCGCCGCAGCCGAAGCAAGCGATGAAAAAATGAAGTTACTTACCAAAGTTATTCGCAAGTTCTGGTAGTACATTTTATTGACGAAATCGAATTCGCCCATACCGCAGCCGCGCCCGACCATTATGGAGTTCGCCTGACCTACCGAGTAGCCGAGCTGGTTGGTAAAGGTGACGATATGTAACACGAACAGCCTTGCCATGTACATTTCTTCCGAAAGGTACACGCATATCGACGCCGTTATAAGCGTTGAGAGCGCGTACATCACCATCGAGATACTTGCGGGAAAGCCGAGTTTTATTATCTTCAGAAGCCACGTCGGCTCGAAGTGAAGTTTAAACTTTATTTTTCGCTTTATAAACAGCGCGGTAACGAGCGCAAGGCTTACCGTATACGCCGAAGCGCTGACGATAAGAAGTACGGGTATAACTTCGTTTTCGGGCGTTTTACGAACGTATAGCCCTATATACGTCAAGACGAGCGTAACCAAACTTGACGAGATGCTCGATACGAGCCCCGCTTTGGTGTAGCCGTAACAACGCATAACCGCTACGAGCACACCCGTTACCGAAAAAGCCGTCATCATCACGCATTGCCAGCGGAAATACGTAACCGAGTAGCCAAGGCGAGAAATATTGCCATCCGTGCCCATACCCTGAAGCTTTAAAAGCGGCACGGCGAGCGCGAACCCGAGTCCCAGAATCAAAAACCTGAACAGATAGTACCCTATAAAAGCCGTACCGATTATCTTTTTACAGTCTTCGTCGCGTTTTTTCCCGAGATAGATGCTCAAAAGTATGCTCATTCCCGTAACGACGAGCGAACTTATCGTATTTAAAAGCGACGTAGTGCTGTTGGCAACGCCCGTCGGGGTGACGAAAAACCCGTCCATAAATCGTGACGACAGCGACGTCTGTATAAGCCCTATAAGACTCACGCCGACGTTCTCGAAAAATATCGGCAAGGCAAGAGAAAAGACCGACAGTTTAGTCGCCCCTTCGCCGATAGACATTAAGTTTTTGTCAAAAAACTTGCCTTTGAGTCCCATAATTCACCGCATAAAAAAAAGCGTTGAAAACGACTTTCAACGCTATACTTATACAATTATATCAAAGATTTTTTATATGTCAAGCCAAAAAGCCTTGAAATCAAAATTTCTTTTATAAATAATCACCTTAAAAAGAGCGTTAAAAACTTGCGGAAAGACAAGCTTTCCGCAAGCCGAAAACTGCCGAAATACGTCGATAATCGACTTATTCAAAGGCTTTTTCTTTCTACGCCAACGCTTCGCCGCCGAAAATAAGCGTAGCGCTTTCTACCGGCAGACCGTAATCGGCGTCTATAAGCGTAAAATTATTTACGCCCGTTCCCGACGAAGGCGCGTACGAATAATAAAAATACAGCGTACGGCAAGCAGCCGAGCAAACGTCGATATAATAGGACTTTTGCGTATACGCCGAGCTTATCGGACGAACGGTGATAACGAGCCCGCGTTCGCACGTGTTTACGCGCAAAAACACTCTCGAAGAATTTACCTGCCCGCTGAATAAAAGCCTTCCGCTATAACTTCGTATCGTCAGAAACGCGGGCAGACTTTTGGGAAAGAACCCGATAACTATACGGACGGTCATGATCATTCACCCGTAAAAGCAAGCGTTGCCGCGGCTACGGGAAGCCCCGTATAAGTTTCGTCGGTGAGAGTAAAACTCTGTTCAGCCAAAGGCGAGTTGAGAACGTACTGCGTAAGCGTAGCAGCGTTCATATTTACGGTGATAACGCCTACGTGAATATTGTGCGCTTCGTCGGTTTCAAGCTGAGTAAAATACAGAACGTACGGCGTTTCTGCAGAAAAAGGCACGTTGTTGAAAACGGCTTCGCCGTTCGCGCCTATCGCGACGGGTTGACCGTAATGGGTTGTGCCGGTCCCGTCGGTCATGACGACCGTTCCCGAAGTTATCGGAGCGCCGCCTTCTTCGCCAGTTTCGTTAAAAGTCAAAGTGAGCGTTCCGTTCGCTCTTAAAGTGAAAGCGCCCGCACCGCCTTGAGCGGCGGTGTAAGTCGTAGGTTGAAGAGTAGTAGCGTCGTAGCCGTTGGCGGTAACTGAAACGGCGTAGTTCCCGTTCTTCATCGCCTGAGAGCCGACGCCGTTCGTTATCTGAACGTTGTAATTTGCCATAAAAAGTTTCTCCTTTGCAAAAATCAGCGCTATTTTAAGCGCTGATATATAATATGTAATAGGAAAATAATTAGTTACGGCAAAACGACCTTATCAACCGTTTATCTTTCGCCCGAAGACGAACGGAATTTCTTTCTGAACGCGAGCGGCGTCAAGTCCCCGAACTTTGAAAAGAGAACGTTGAGCCCCTGCGGAGTGGAGTAGCCGACGTGATAGGCTATCTCGCCTACCGTCATATTAGTATCTATAAGGCATTGACACGCCTGTTCGTAACGCTTACGCAAAAGATAGCTTCCGAGCGACTGGCGCATATCTTTTTTGAATGACTTCTCGGTATACGTCGGGCTGTACCCGAAATGATCGGCAATCTCTCTCGGCGACGGCGTGGGAAAGGTCGACCAGATATAAAACACGATTTTTTTGACGAATTCGGAGCGTTGAACGGTCGCGTCGCGCGAGCGAACGGACAAGATCTCCATAAGCAGAGAGTAAAGCGTTGCCGAGCGGTTATACAGGTCGTTGTCGCCCGTGCAGGAGCGAACGAGAGAGTCGTACGCCGCAACGATAGTATCGCGGGGCAAGCCGTGAAGGACGTTTTCGCCGTTTTTAAGAAATATATTATAGATATTACGCATTTCACAGCCCATACAGTGAAAGAAGTATATCTCCGTTTCGTCTTCGAGCGGAAACATAGTCGAAGGCGTCATAAGATTTAAAAAGCACGCGTCGCCCGCACGCATGACCGTCTGCCTGCCTTCGATGACCATCGAAAGCGAGCCCGAAACGACGTAGTTTATCATAAACAGATCGTTGTCTTTTCGGTCGATATAATAATCCATATTCAGATACTCGTGCCCGAAGCTCGTGACGTAATAGGTCACCGACTTTTCCTTCGGTTCGGGTAAAAATGAAAAACCCTGGCTTCTCACGCGATCGATAGATACGTTATTCTTTTTCTTCATAGTTTCGTTTTGTTAAATTTTTGGCTCGTTTTTTATATTGATTACGCCTTTTGCTTATTATACAATATAATCAACAATATGTCAATAGACAAAAAAGGAGAAATCAATGAAAAAACTGTTTATCTTGTTTTTGCTGGCTCTTGCCGCCGTTCTCGTTACGGTAGGCTGTAATATGTCCGGCATAAAGCAAAAATCGGCAAAAGATAGTTCTTCACAAGAAGAAATATCGGCTTCGGCGGACGCTGATACGAGCGTTTCAAACGACGAAAGCGCTTCTTCGTCCGAAAGCGAACAGACTTCGGCAAGCGACGAGCAGAGTTCAAGCTCTTCCGAACAGACTTCGGCAAGTGAAGAACAGCCCGTTTTATCCAACGACACTACTTTGACGGTTACGAAGCTTCTCGATAAAGATATCGAAGACGGAAAAGTCACTCTTGCGACCGCCGAGTGGAACGAGCTTTCGGCAAGCCAAGACTTAAAGGCGGCTATCGCCTACACGATTGCGGATAATGCGACTTTTACCGCCGAGCTTGACGGGTACACGCTCAAACTTAACGTAACCGCCCAAGACGGCACGACCGCGGGTTACGAAATAGCGATCACCGTTTTATCCAACGATACTGCCTTGACGGTTACGAAGCTTCTCGATAAAGATATCGAAGACGGAAAAGTCACTCTCACGACCGCCGAGTGGAACGAGCTTTCGGCAACCCAAGACTTGAAGGCGGCTATCGCATACACGATTGCGGATAATGCGACTTTTACCGCCGAGCTTGACGGGTACACGCT
>CACXHH010000121.1 GCA_902767455.1 uncultured Eubacteriales bacterium | reverse complement strand
GACAGAACGAGGCTCAATAACGAAAAATCGGTGCTCGGTGTGTTTATTTCGGGGCACCCGCTCGAAAAGTATATCGAACAGTTCAAGAAATACTCGTTCGATTTGTCGGTGCTCAACGATTACGAAGAGGACGAAGACGGAAAAGTTACTTACCCTAACCTTGAAGACGGCAGGCCCGTTCAGTTCGGCGGTCTTATATCGGCTATCTCCAAAAAGACGACCAAGAGCGGTCAGGGCATGGCGTTCGTCACCGTCGAGGACGTTTACGGGCAGATAGAACTCGTGCTTTTCCCGAAAGTTTACGAGCGTTTCAAAGATAAAGTCGAGCTCGACGCCATCGTCGAAGTCACGGGCAAGCTTCAGCTTCGCGACGAAGAAAAACCGTCCGTATCGGTGGATAAAATAGCCATCATCAAGGCGGAAGAACAGTCGTCTGGATCTAACGGCGACTACTTAAAACCCGTCGCAAAGCCCGACTATCTGTGCGTGGTGCTTGACGACGACTCTTTAAAAGACGACGTTATCGATATTATTTCGTCCTATCCCGGCGAAGCCCTTACTTATCTTAAAATAGGCGGCAAAAACTACAAGCTCGGCTTCAAGTGCCGCGATTGCAAGGGTTTGAGATACGAACTTGCGGGCATCGTAGACGAAAAAAATATCATTTTCATTAAAAATCAGTAGTAATTCGACATAAATTTGTGGTAATATATATTGTGGATTTACTACTACGCGCATAACGCTTTCATATTTTGATCAAAGGAATAAACTATGGGTAAAAAAGTTGCTGTTTTAACGAGCGGCGGAGACGCGCCCGGCATGAATCCGTGCATAAGAGCCTGCGTCCGCTTCGGTCTTTATAAAGGTCTTGAAATGTACGGTGTGAGAAGGGGATATCAAGGACTTATCGACGACGAAATCTTCCCCATGAACTCCCGTTCGGTTTCCGATATAGTCCAGCGCGGCGGAACTTTTTTAAAGTCTGCGCGCTGCCCCGAGTTCAGAGATCTCGAAGGCATCGGAAAAGCCGTTGCCAACCTTAAAAAATACGGCATAACAGACCTTATCGCTATCGGCGGCGACGGAACTTTCCGCGGCGCCAAGGACATGGCGGATAACTTCGATATAAGCGTTATAGGTATCCCAGGAACTATCGACAACGATTTGGCGTATACCGATTTTACGCTCGGTTTCGATACCGCCGTAAACACCGTTTTATGGGCTATAAACAGCCTGCGCGACACTATGGGCTCGCACGACCGCTGTTCGCTTCTCGAAGTTATGGGGCGCCACTGCGGGGATATTGCTTTATACGCAGGCATTTGCGGCGGCGCGGAATATATTCTCGTGCCCGAAGTAGAGTACGATCTCGACGAGATAGCTTCGTCATTGATGCAGGCGCGCGAACGCGGCAAGACGTCGAATATGATAGTGTTTGCCGAAGGCGCGGGCGATAAGGAACAGATATGTTCTTATCTTAAAGAAAAGACGGGCATCAAAATCACGACGACGACGCTCGGGCATATCCAGCGCGGCGGCTCGCCGACCATGCAGGACAGGATCCTTGCCAACAAGTTTGCCGAAAGAGCCGTGGAGCTTATTCTTCTCGGCGCTACCAACCGCGTTATCGGCATCAAGAACAACCGCATCATAGACGAAAATGTTTCCGAAGCTTTGGAAATGAGCGGCAAGTTCGACAAGAAGCTTTATAAACTCGCTCAGATAATGAGCTTGTGATTTTTCGTCCGCATAAGAAAGCGGCTATTCAAGAATACGCCGTTAATCGACTTATAGACGCACTTTTAATTGAAGAATAATTTTTTGACCGCTTTTTACAAGCGATATAAAAGGAGATTTTTATGAAAGATTTAGTCGGTGCAATGATATTTGCCCAGTCCGGCGGTCCTACGTCGGTCATCAACGCGAGCGCTGCGGGCGTATTTACCGAAGCTCTCAACCAGAAGAACATTACCGCCGTATACGGCGCCGCTCACGGCATTAAAGGTATACTGACGGAACAGTTCTACGACATGGCGCAGGAAGACCGCGAAGAACTCGAACTCTTGAAATATACGCCGTCTTCGGCGCTCGGCTCGGTAAGATACAAACTTAAAGATTACGACGTAGATCCTACCGATTACAACAGACTTTTGGAAGTATTCAAAAAGTACAACATCCGTTACTTCTTCTACAACGGCGGTAACGACAGTATGGATACCTGCAACAAGATTTCCAAGTTCATGGCTCAATCGGGCTGGGATTGCAACGTTATGGGCGTTCCCAAAACGATAGACAACGACCTTATGGGTACCGACCATTGCCCCGGTTTTGCTTCCGCCGCGAAGTATATCGCCACTACCGCTATGGAAGTAGCTCTCGACTCCCGCGTTTACGACACGGGGCTCGTATGCGTTATGGAAGTTATGGGCAGAAACGCAGGCTGGCTCACCGCCGCTACCGCTTTATCCAACATTCAGGGCAAGGGCGTTGACCTTATCTACCTTCCCGAAACTCCGTTCGATATGGACAAGTTCGTCGAAGACGTCAAAGCCGTTTGCGCTAAAAACGAAAACAAGTGCTTCGTAGCCGTTTCCGAAGGTATCAAGTTTGCCGACGGCAGTTACGTAGGCGAATTCAAAGCTTCCAAGACCGACCTTTTCGGTCACGCTCAGCTCGGCGGCGTTTGCAGTATTCTCGCCAACGTCATCAAAGAAAAACTCGGCGTAAAGGTAAGAGCTATCGAACTTAACCTTATGCAGAGATGCGCGGCGCACCTTGCTTCCAAAGTCGACGTCGAAGAAGCTTTCGAAGCAGGCCGTCAGGCGGTCATCGCAGCCGTAAACGGTTATACCGACTTTATGGTCGCTTACGAGAGAAGTCAGGGCGAGAAGTACGAAACCGTATATAAGCTCGTTCCGCTGTCCATCTGCGCCAACACCGAAAAGAAAGTCCCCGCCGAATGGATAACCGAAAACGGCACCAACGTTTCCAAAGAGTACATCGATTACGTTCTCCCGCTCATTCAGGGTAAATGGGAAACCCCGAAGGAAAACGGATTGCCGAGATTCGCAAGACTTAAAAAAGTTCTCGCCGCGAAGTAATTTTTACAGTCGGAGATATTTCCGATAATAATCGTAAAATTTAACAGCCGCGCGGTCGCAAATTTTCGATCGCGCGGCGTTTCTTATTATTTTAAAATCGTAACGGCGTAAATAACTTTCGTAATTGACAAACCGATTAAAAATTGATATAGTATTCTTAACGCTTTTAGGAGAAACTCAAAATGAAACAGGCTATTGAAAAGTTAAAAACTTATATTAAAGAAAACGATCTTAACGTATTCGATATAGCGGGTATGGATAAAAACGGGCTTATATACGAAAAAATTCGCCCGGCAAATTCGGCGAACAACAGCTATTCGGTCAGTAAAAGTTTTACGGGCACGGCGTTCGGCGTAGCGTTCGATAAAGGTCTTTTGACTCCCGAAACCCTTGTGCTTCAATTCTTTACCGATAAGCTCCCCAAAACTTACGATAAAAAATGGGAGAGCGTACAGATTAAGCATTTGCTCACTCATACCTTCGGTTCGGACCACGGCTACCTTTTCGAGGATCAGATAACGAACGAAGATTGCGACGACTGGACGAAATACGTCTTTACCCAACCGCTCAACTTGAACGTCGGCGAAAGGCTCGTTTATTCAAACGTCGGGTGCTATCTTACGGCTCGCATAATAGAAAAGGTGAGCGGAACACCTTTTGACAGGTTTGTAAGAGAAGAGATTTTCGATAAGCTCGGTTTCAGATATTACGGTTTCATTACCGACCATAACGGAAACGCGCTCGGCGCTTCGGGTATGGTTTTAAGAACGATAGATTGTGCGAAGTTCGGCTATATGTACGCAAACAGCGGCGTGTTTGACGGCAAACGCGTATTATCCGAAGAGTGGGTAAAGCTCGCGTCGACTACCGCGATAATCGAAAACGGCGACAGAGAATACACAGTAGCCTGTTTCTGGCGCGAGCCCAAACACTACACCTACTACGCAGACGGCGCTTACGGTCAGTTTATCTTTATCGAGCCGAAAAAAGGCTATTCGATAGCCGTTCACGCTTATATTGAAACTCCTGCTCCCGCAAGAGAGTTTGCTAAAATTCTTGTAAAAGACTGACGGTTTTTTAAATAGATCAAAGGGCTTGGCGAAAGTTGACTTCAACTTTCGCCAAGCCCCGTTTTTTTACACGGAAAAGAAAAAAGTAAATCTATAAGTCGATTAACGCGATATTTCAGTCTGATGAGGCTACGGAAATAGTAGGCTTGAACGTGAATTTGTTCATCGAAAGGTTTAGTATCTTTTCAAAGTTTTTATTGTCGTATCTGTAAACGTGTTCCTTTATTGAAAAAATATCGGCGTCGCCGTTTCCTATCTCGTCGAACAGCCTGTAAGCTACCGAATAAAGCTTATCTTCGAGCGCAGAAAGCACCTTTTTCGGGATGAAGCTCTTTTTTGAAACGTTTTTTAAGTTTATGCCGAGAGTAGAATCGGCAAGCGAAACTTTTAGTTTGAGCCCTATTTCAACGGTGGCGGTCGTCGCGTCTACGAGAAACTTCCGTTCGTTTGATTCGACTGCGAGAAAGTAGTTTTCGTCGTCGGCGGTAACGCTCGTATAGCATTGATATACGGGGGCTTTCATAAGATAATATAAAAAAGTTTCTTCCGAGTTGAGTCTGCCGCAGTATCTTCCCGCTTTAAAGAGAGCTACGCTCGAACTGTCGAACAGCGCTTCGTCGCTCGATTTGCCGCCTGACGATGAACTGTCCTGCGAGCCTTCGCTTTGCGTTTTACCGTGAATAATGCCGATAACGGGCATATAGGCGGACTTTCCCGCAGAATTAGTCATCACGGCAAACGTCTTTAAGTTGGTGGCGCCTACGGTGCTTACCATCCATTCGCTCTTTAAAACTATCTTTTGAAGGGCGAAGGAAGTAATGGCGTCGAGCGGGGTTTTGGAGAGTAAAACTTCGCTTGCTTTTCCTTCGCAAGTCGCTATCGTCGCGGAGTTGTCGACCTTTTCGGAAGTCACGAAAAAATCGACGATATGTTCGACCTCGTCTTTCGCCACTTCGTTTCCTATAAATATCATACTGCAAAACGAAAGTTTGGGATGCCAGCCCGTTTCGGCGCCTACGTTGTCGATGGCTTCGAGAACGGTCTTTCCTTTTGCCGTCATAACGGCGTCTTCGTTCACGGAAGTGGTTTCGGTGGGCTT
>CACXHH010000120.1 GCA_902767455.1 uncultured Eubacteriales bacterium | reverse complement strand
TTCTTTAAATTTCATTGTATAATTTACTCGCTTTTGGTAAGTTTTTTTTGGCAATTAAATTATACCATAAAAGCAGCGAGCGTTCAATCTCCTTTCGGATTTTGAACGCCCGTTTTTTCTTTTAAAATATTTTGGGGCAGCCGCTTAACGCGACAGCCCGTTGTCTTTACGCGTTAAAAAGAGTCCAGCCTTTTATGTCGCTTACATATACGAAAAAGAGCCGAAAGCAAAAACGTCTATCCGCGACGTGCCTATGCCGGGAAATCTGATTACGGACTTACGCAAATACTATGATTGTTTTGTGGAAACGGACAGAAGTTTTCCGACAAAGTTGGATGAATAGCAGAAAATATTATTGTCAACTTATAGTCTAAATCAATAACAGAATCAGTTATTAATAAAATGAATTGGATAATAAAATATTATAATAATACTTGTAGTAAAAATGGAATGCCTTGTCGCATTTTAAATAAAGATATATGATAATTTAGAAAGACAGCGATGTCGAGTTAAGAAACACTATATATGATATTTAAATAGATAAAAACGACTGAGAGAATCAGTCGTTTTTTGGTACTTCCGAGCAGAAAGTGCGCTATCGCGCACGGCGTTCGCGCCATGAAGGGCGCTCGGCTACGAACACCGTCGGCAACGCCGACTGAGCCCGATCTTCTATGGGAGTATCAAAAGAGCGACCACCTTTTGGGTGGTCGCTCTTTTGGTACTCCCGAGCAGAATCGAACTGCTAACTAGGCCTTAGGAGGGCCCTATTATATCCATTTAACTACGGAAGCATATTTTAATTGTTGGTTTATGTTAAATGGAAATAATAGGTTACTATTTAGCCGAGCAGGCAGAGCCTGCGATCGCCGTCGGCAAAGCCGACTTATCCATTTAACTACGGAAGCGTTTATTAAGCAAAAAACGATAAAGCAAATCGCTCTTTCAACAATCGCTTTAATAATATATCACAAAAAAAGGTCGTTGTCAAACGGTTGAAAAATAATTAACGATTTACGCCGCAATTTTTATTTTTTGAAACGTATCTTTCCTATCGCCCGTCTAAGGTGCGAGAGGCGGCGTCAGCGTTTAATCGATATATAACGTGACTTTTTTGATTTGAAGCGTTTTTTTCCGACTATCCCCCACAATCAATCGTTTTTTTCGCCGAGCTTGAAACGGCGTAAATTGACCTGAAATAAAACTTTTAGATAAAAAAGTTAATAAAAAGCTTTTAAACCCTTGTTATAATGATAAAATTGTAGTAAAATAAAAAAGCGTGTCAGAATACGCATTTGACAAAAGGGATACGGCAGATGATTGAAATTCAGGAAGTGACCACGGAAAAGCAACGCAAAGCGTTTATAAGATTTCCGATCGACCTTTACGCCGGGAACGAATACTATACCCCGGCTCTCACGATAGACGAGAAAAAAATATTCAAAAAAAATTACGTTTACAATTCGACTTGTGACGTCGTTTTTTATCTTGCATACAAAGACGGGAAGCCTGCGGGGCGCATTTCGGGCATTATACAGCGCGCGGCGAACGAAAAGTGGCGCCAAAAGCGCGCGCGCTTCACAAGATTCGATTGCATAGACGATCAGGAAGTTGCAAACGCCCTTTTTGACAAGATAGTCAGTTGGGCAAGATCGAAAGGAATGACCGAAGCGGTCGGCCCGCTCGGGTATTCCGATCTCGAGCGTGAAGGACTTTTGATAGAATTCGGCTTCGATCAGGTCGCGACTTACGAAGAAAATTACAACTACGCCTATTATCAGAAGCTTATCGAGAACTACGGTTTCGTAAAAGACGTCGACTGGTTAGAGTACAAACTGTACCGTCTTACGGGCGATATGGAAAAGATGATACGGCTCAGCAACCGCATGCTCGAAAAATACAAACTGCGTTTAGTTCAGGCAAAATCGATAAACGAATTTATCAAAAAATACGTCAGGGAGTTTTTCGAAGTCATCGACAAAACGTACGATAAAATTTACGGCACCGTCCCCTTCACCGAAGAAATGATGCAGATGATGATAGAAAACTTCCGCATGATAGCAAGGGTGAAAGACATCATTCTCGTTATCGACGAAAACGAGCGCATAGTAGGGTTTTCAATACTTTTCCCGTCGATAGCGAAAGTCGTAAACAAGCACCACGGCCGCATCACTCTCCCCTTCCTTATCGACTTTTTTAAGAACAAACGCCGCCCCGAAGTTATCGATCTCGGGCTTATAGGCGTTCTTCCCGAATACGAATCTAAGGGCGTTGCGACCGCTATGCTCGGCGCGTTCGCCGCTTATCTCGAACGCGAAAAACCCGTTCATCTCGAAACTAACCTTATGCTCGAAGACAACAAGCATATTCTCAACCTTATGAAGCACTTTGAAAAAGACTTAAATAAGAAAAAGCGTTGCTACAAACTGGATATAACTTCAAAGCAGAATTGACGATTATAATTACGCGGGCACGGAAAACTTTCCGTGCCCGCGTTTTTCGTATTCAAGTCCTGAAATACAGAGATAATCGACTTATACGGCGACTTTTTCAGCCTCGCAAAAAATCGGTCGCCGCCGAAATACTCGTAAAGCTTTTATATCTCACGCGGAAGTTCTTATCCTTTTCGCCGTCGATATAATTGAGCGCCTTATCCCATTTATCCGTCACGACGAGCTCGTCCGACAAAATAATCGCGTAATATTTTTTAAACCCGTGCGTGCGCTTGTCGATATCGTAATTTATCTTCATAAGCTCGCGATTCTTTTTTTCTTCCTGCTGTTTTTCCAACTCTTCACGGCGTTTACGATGAAGTTTGACGAGCGCTCTCGGCGACAGATTTTTGATAAGAAGCGCGTTTATCATCTGCGAACAATCGCCCTTGGATAACCTTTTGTTTGCGGCAAGCTCGGTAAACTCTTCG
>CACXHH010000119.1 GCA_902767455.1 uncultured Eubacteriales bacterium | reverse complement strand
TCCGCGTTTACGGAAAGGAAAAACTTCACGGCGGAACAACCTATCGTCCCGTTTTCGACAGGATAGAATGCGGCTCGGTGATACTTGCCGCGGTATCTACGGGCGGCGAAGTCGTCTTAAAAGGCGTAAAAGCGCCTATCATTTGCAATTTATTGCAAAAAGTTGAAAATAATGCTTGCAAAATACAAGTGTATAATGATAGAATATATATACGGGCGCGCGAGCGGGCGAAAGGCTTCGGGAAAGTAGTCACGTCACCCTATCCCGGGTTTCCTACCGACCTTCAACCGCAGCTTGCCGCATGCGCCGCTTCGTGCGACGGTACGACCGAAATAACCGAAACGGTTTTCGACTCGCGCTTTAAGTACGTTGAGCAGTTGAAAAAGTTCGGCGCGAACGCCGAAGTCCGTTCGGACACGGTAAAAATAATAGGCAAAAAACTTGTCGGCGCGGACGTTTTCGCGGAAGATCTTCGCGGCGGAATGGCGCTTTGCATCGCCGCAATGAGCGCGGAAGGAAAGTCGCGTATAAGAAACGCGTCGCATATAAAACGCGGGTATCAGGACCTTGCCGAAAAGATTTCCGCGCTCGGCGCGAAGATAAAAGAAACAAACGATTAAGAGTAACGATAAACGGTTCAAGAGAAAAGGGGCGGATCATGAAGCATAAAAGACTTCTCATCATCTTGACGGCGGCAGTCGTAGCGGCACTTGCCGCGCTTGTTTTCGTTGCTCTTTTTTCCGTAAAGGACGTCGTGGTGAAATACGCCGTCTACGGCGACAGAGTTACCGACGCGGAAGAAGTTTTATCTTCCTTCAAAGGCAAAAACATATTCTTCCTTGACGAAAAGGAAGTCGAAAAGACGCTCGTAGATAACCTTGCTTTGAAAGTCGACGGCGTTAAAAAGGTTTATCCCGCGGGGATAGAAGTATCCGTTTCGCGCCTTCGCGAGCGCTACGCCTTCGTCACGGGCGACGGGTATTACGTTGCCGACGAAGAGTTCGCCGTCATAGACAAAAGAAGCGAAAACGTCAACTCTTACGACGGGCTGGGCAATATCGCCGTGACCGCCGAGATAAACGAGCCGCTCTCGTTAGCCGTTTTAAAACGGCTCGACTATAAGTCCAACCCCTATCTTGCGGCGCTCAAAGCCGCCGTCGAATGTTTTTCTACCCCGCGCGACGATATCAGCGATATTCTCGTCTACGAAACGGCGGAAGCCGGCAACGTGAGAATAACTCTCTCTATGCGAACGGGCGTAAAGATAGTGGTGTACAAGGCTCTTGAAAGAACGGCGGAAAAAGTCGCCGCCGCAAAAGAAAAACTCTCCACCCTGTCCGACCGTGACAAGCTCACGGGCAAGATCGAATGTCTTGAAAGAGAGGACTCGACCGTGATAGCGGTCTACACCGTTCGTTGAGGTGAGATATGTTGAAAGATTCCGTTGCCGTAATAGACGTAGGCTCGTCGAAGATCACGGGCATAATCGGTGAAAACGGCGTAAACGATAATTTTATGATAAGGGCGCACAGCGAAATAAACACTTTCGCGCTCTCCACGGGCGAAATAGACTCGCCCGAAGAATTCCGCTCGGCGATAAATTCCGTGGTTTCGTCCATGGAAAACTCCGCTCGCGCGAAAATAACCGAGATATACGTCAGCGTTCCGTCGGATTTTCTCGCCGTCAGAAACTGCTCTCAACAGATGTTTCTCAACAAGAGAAGAAAGCTTAAACAGCGCGACGTAGAAGATTATCTCAAAGCCGCTTCCCGTTCGGCAGTTCCGAGCGGCTACGAGCTCGTGGAAACGAGCGGCGTGCAGTATCTTCTCGACGGGCAGAAAAAGGTCACTACGCTTCGCGGAAACGTCACCACGAGCATCAACGGCATGACTACTTTTTACTACGCAAAATCGAACTTCGTCAAAGCCGTTAAGGACGCGCTCTTCCCGCTTGGCGTAAAGAACGTCGAGTTTGTTCCCGTTCCGCTTGCCGAAGCCCTGCTCCTGTTTTCCGAAAAGGAGCGTTTTGCCTTTGAAGTGCTCGTTGACGTAGGCTCGTCCACCACTTCGTTTTCTATCGTTTACGGCGGCGGCGTGTTGTATAATACGAGTTTCGCGCTCGGCGGCGGTTACGTTACGGCGTATCTCATGCAGCGCTTCAATCTGAAAAATTTCGAGCTTGCCGAAAAGATAAAACGCAAGCTCAATCTTACCGTTTCACCCGATTACAACGGCTTTTACGAAGTTGCCGACGGCGAAAGCATTTACCGCTATCCGCAACAGGTTTGTAACGACGTTGCCAGATATATGCTCTCCGAACTTGCCGAAAAGATCGACGAAGCCATAACGGCAAGCAACGTGAAACTTCCCGCCGATTTTACTATTTCGCTCACGGGCGGCGGTATCGCGTATATCCGCGGCGCGGTCGAATACCTTTTCGGCTCCGTTGAAGTGCCGATAAACGTCGTGTGTCCCAAAACGAGCTATATGGCTAAACCCGAAGAAACTTCAAAGATGGCAGTTTTGAATTACGCGCTTAACTACGAGGGGGTGTAATATGGCTGACAGCGAAAAAAAGTACGGTCAAGCGGGAAAAATCGAATATATCGACTTGAACGATACGTATTTTCGGGTAGTAGGTGAAGACGGCGACGCCGTTCCCGAACAAACTGAATTGAGCGAAAACGCTCCAAAAACCGACGATAACGCCGTAGCCGATACTTTTGAAAATTCGGAAGCGGACGAGCTTTTCGACGAAAATATCTCCCAAGAAACGGCTGACGAGCAAGGCGACGAATCTTACGAAGACGAAAGTTCGTTCCGTTCCGATTACGCCGACGAAGGCGACTACGCTCACGGCGAATACGTCGTTGCGGACGAGCCTGCCGACGACGAAGAGAGCAATACTTCGCATTACGCTTCGCCGCATTACGATTCACCCGACGGCGATAGCGATTTCGACGATTTCCACTCCGATTACGTAAACGGCTCCGCGCCTTCCTACGACGAGCCCGAAGACGATTACGAAGAAGAAACCGTCGACGAAGAGCCCGAAGACGATTACGAAGAAGAAACCGTCGACGACGAGCCCGAAGACGATTAC
>CACXHH010000118.1 GCA_902767455.1 uncultured Eubacteriales bacterium | reverse complement strand
TAAGATATACGTGAACAGATAACGTAAAAAAAGGAGGTAAAATGGACGTTACTTTTGAAAAGGACTGTTGTTCCTTCTGCGGAAAACCGCGCGAAAAAGTCGGCGCGTTGATCGCCGGGCCGAAAGGTTTGTTTATATGCGATTCTTGCGTGGAAGCTTGCAACGACGCGTTACACGAAGAAAAAATTCATTCCGAACCTTCCGCCGTCAATCTTTTGAAACCGCACGAGATCAAAGCCGAACTCGATAAATATATCATAGGTCAGGATAAAGCGAAAAAAGTGCTGTCCGTTGCCGTTTATAACCATTATAAACGCGTAAACGACGCGGCAAAACTGAAAAAATCACGCGCTCACGACGATACGGAAATAGATAAGAGCAACGTTCTTATGTTCGGCGCGACGGGCTGCGGAAAGACGCTGCTTGCGAGCACTCTCGCAAAGATACTCAACGTTCCCTTCGCCGTTGCCGACGCCACTACTTTGACCGAAGCAGGTTATGTTGGCGAAGACGTTGAAAACATTTTATTGAAGCTTATTCAGAACGCCGATTACGACGTTGCAAGAGCCGAAAAAGGCATTATTTATATCGACGAGATAGACAAGATCGCAAGAAAAGGCGAAAACGTTTCGATCACGAGGGACGTTTCCGGCGAAGGCGTACAGCAAGCGCTTCTCAAAATCATCGAAAGCACGGTCGCTTCCGTTCCGCCGCAGGGTGGAAGAAAGCACCCGCAGCAAGAATTTATCCGCATAGACACTACGAATATCCTGTTCATTTGCGGCGGCGCCTTCGTAGGGCTCGATAAGATAGTCGCGAAAAGAAAGAACTCTTCGGGGATAGGCTTCGGCGCGTCTATTCAAGATAAGACGGAAGATTCCGAAAGATACCTTGAAGAAGTTCAACCGCAGGATCTTATAAAATTCGGGCTTATACCCGAATTCGTAGGCAGGATACCCATCACCGTAGCGCTCAATTCTCTCGACGAAGAAGCGCTCGTAAAGATCATGACCGAGCCTAAAAACGCCATCGTTAAACAGTACAGAAAGCTCGTTGGGATGGACGAAGTCGAGCTCGACGTCAGAGATACGGCGCTTCACGCGATAGCAAAACGCGCTATCGAATTAAAGACGGGCGCAAGGGGATTAAGGACTATATTCGAAGGGCTTATGCTCGACGCGATGTACGATATTCCTCTCGATAAAACGATATCGAAGATAATAATCGACGAAGAAGTCGTTACAGGGCTTAAAAAACCCGTTATCGTCAAAAAAGATATAGCTTGAAATTCAAAACGTCAGACCGCTTGAACGAACGAAAATTCGTTCAGGCGGTTTTCGTTCGTTCTAAACGTTGAGCGAACGGGCTTTTAAAAATATATATTTTTAAAAAATTACGACAAATTTGAGTATTATGCTTTAATATTCAAGAAAAATAATTGATATTTCGTTAAAAAAATGGTATAGTAATATATGTATAAATTTAAGCTCGTGCAAAATACGTTTTTATCGTGTTTATTGTGCGGGGCGAAACTCAATTCTCTTTTTAAGGAGCCGATAAAATGCAAAAAAGAATTACGGTAAGACAGTTATTCACTCAAAAAGAAGCTTATGCCGATAAACGCGTAGTCGTTATGGGTTGGGCTCGTACGATTCGTGACTCGAAAGCTTTCGGGTTTATCGAACTCAACGACGGAAGCTATTTCAAAAACCTGCAAATAGTTTTCGAGAGCGCAACTTTGGAAAATTATAACGAGATAGCTTCGCAGAACGTCGGCGCCGCGCTCATAGTGGAAGGAAAACTCGTTCTCACCCCCGAAGCAAAACAACCGCTCGAAGTCAAGGCTGAAAAGATAACGGTCGAAGGCACTTCCACGCCGGATTATCCGCTTCAGAAAAAGCGCCACTCTCTCGAATATCTCCGTGAGATCGCGTATTTAAGACCGAGAACGAACACTTTCAGCGCCGTTTTCAGAATAAGAAGCGAAGCGGCTTACGCTATACACACTTTCTTTAACAGCCGCGGGTTCGTTTACGTTCACACGCC
>CACXHH010000117.1 GCA_902767455.1 uncultured Eubacteriales bacterium | reverse complement strand
GCGGCAATATCCGCGCCGGCGGTCAGGTCGCGCCCCAAAGAATATTGTTCGCACGCCGTTACGGTCTGGCGATAAATGCTTCTCATTATAGCGTTGAGTTTTTGGTCGACCTCGTCGCCTTCTGCGGGCAGTTTTTGGGCGTTGTAGCTCATTTCGAGCCCGGAAACGGCAACTCCGCCTGCGTTCGCGGCTTTAGCCGGGCAAACGATAACGCCGTTTTGCTTGAAATATTCGGTAGCTTTCGCGTCGGTAGGCATGTTGGCGCCTTCGACAACGAAACGCGTTCCGTTTGCTTTAAGCGTTTTTGCGTCCGAAAGATCTATTTCGTTCTGCGTTGCGCACGGCATACATACTTCCGCCGCGCAAACGCCCCATGGCTTTACGCCTTCGATAAACGTTCCGCCGTATTTTTTGGCAAAAGCCGATTTATCCGAGTTTGATATCCTGAACTCGGGCATTTCGAGCGCGCCTTCTGCGGGAAGCCCGTTTTTGAAGTAGAGCGTGCCTTCGCGCCCCGAAAGGGTAAGTACTTTGCCGCCGAGCTCGGTTATCTTTCTCGCTGCGCCGTAGGCGACGTTTCCGAAGCCTGAAATCGCGAAGGTCTTTCCGTTTATCTCTTCGCCCATATCGCTCAGAAGGTTTTGTAAAAAGTAACTGCAACCGTACCCCGTAGCTTCGGGGCGGACGGGTATTCCGCCGTAGGCGATAGCTTTTCCCGTCAGCGTGCCGTACTCGAACGCGCCGCGTATGCGTTTATATTGCCCGAAGAGATAGCCTATCTCTCTTGCGCCTACGCCTATATCGCCCGCGGGAACGTCGGTATCGGGTCCGATATGTCTGTAAAGCTCGGTCATGAACGCCTGACAGAAGCGCATTATTTCGCCGTCGCTTTTGCCGCGCCCGTCAAAGTCGGCTCCGCCCTTCGCGCCGCCGAGCGGCAAGGTCGTGAGCGCGTTTTTGAAAACCTGCTCGAAGCCGAGAAACTTCATTATCGAAAGGTTTACCGAAGGGTGAAATCTCAGCCCGCCCTTGTAAGGACCTATGGCGTTATTGAACTGCACGCGGTAGCCCTTGTTTACGCGTATCGATCCGTCGTCGGCTTGCCACGCAACGCGGAAGGAGACGGCTCTGTCAGGCTCGGTCAATCTTTCGAGAAGGGCGTTTTTGCGATAAAAACTTTCGTTTTCGACAATAGCGGGCGCCGCGGCGGTGAGAACCCCTTTCACCGCTTGCAAGAATTCGGGTTGGTAAGAATATTTTTCGGCGACAGAATTCAGAACTTCTTCAATATAACTCATAAAAAACTCCTTTTGGGAATGGTTTTTCTTTTATTTTAGAGCGTTGCCGACAATAAAGCGGGCAACGGCGGTCAAAACGCTTGTCAAAAATCAAACGTTGTTTTATACTTATTACGTAATTTTAAAAATATGCGGGCGTAATCGTATAATCTTATGGATAATTTTATATTCGCAGTCAATTCGGTAATGCCGATAGTGCTTTTGATAGCGCTCGGGTATTTGCTTAAAAAAATAGGCCTTATCGATAAAAACTTCTTGGCAACGGGCAACAAACTTTGCTTTAAAGTGCTGTTGCCGATAATGCTGTTTTACAACGTGTTCGGCATAGGCAGCCTTGACGGGATCGACTGGTCTATCGCCGCGTATTGCGTCGGAAGCATCGTCGGCGCGTTTGCGATAGGGCTTATCGTCGTTGCGATATTCGTGCCCGAACGCGACAGAAAGGGCGTCGTGCTTCAAGGCGTATTCCGTACAAACTACGCGATGATAGGGCTTCCGCTCGCCGAAATGCTTTTCGGCGCCGAAGGCAAGGCGTTAGCTTCGCTTATGGCGGCGTTCGCGATACCCGTTCTCAATACTTTTGCCGTGATAGCTTTGACTATTTACGGCGAAAAAACCGATAAACCCGTCGAAAGAATAAAAAACACTTTGCTCAATATCGTTAAAAATCCGCTTATTCACGGGGTAGTTCTGGGCGTCGTATTCGTGCTTATAAGACAGGCGTTCATAAAATACGGGATTTCGTTCAGACTGTCAGATATCAAATTTCTCAATACGGCTGTAAGGTTTATATCGACAATGACAACGCCTTTCGCGTTGATAATTTTAGGCGGGCAGTTCGAGCTCGATCATTTCAAAAAATACGCCAAGGAACTCACCGTCGCGACGGTCACCCGAACAATGATAGTGCCCGCGATATGTTTGTTGATCGCGTGCGTCGTTTTCGGGTTCAGGGGCGTTGCGGTCGCCGTTTTCGTCGCGATATACGGCTCTCCCGTCGCCACGGCAAGCGCGATAATGGCTCGCGAGATGGGCGGCGACGCCGACCTTGCGGGGGCGATAGTCGTATCGACGACGATAGTATCTTCCGTAACGCTCGTTGCGATCATTACCGTTTTAAAGGCTTGCGCCGTTATATAAACTTAAAGGATAAACCTGCGTATCGGTCGATAATCGACTTATAGGCGGGTTTTTGTCTGTTTTTGAACTTTAAAAAGTAAATTGTCGTTATATTTTTTTCGCTTTGACAATACGATAAAACCGTAAAGGAATATTTTTATTCTTCGTCGTCGAAGTAGCCGCTCGATCTGAGTTTTTCTATCGCTTCGCCGAAAAGGTGATTGCGTTCGGGGTGATAGATGGCGGAAAGAATTCTCGATTTGGCTATGGGTACGCTTTCCTTTATTGTCGACAGAAGTTCTTTCACGAACTGGCGTTGGGTGTGCTTATCGGCGGGGCACGGGTTAAACAGAACGGGTTTATCCTTTGCGAACGCCGCAATATCCTTTTCGGGAATATATATCATAGGTCTTATGAGCGTTATGCCCGTTTTGGATAGATAAGTTACGGGCTCGAAGGTCGAAAACCTGCCTTCGTAAAACATCGATAAAAACAGCGTTTCTACAAGATCGTCGGCGTGGTGCCCGAGCGCGAGTTTGTTACACCCTTCGCGAAGCGCCACCGTATTCAGAGCGCCGCGGCGGAGTTTCGAGCAAAGACTGCAAGGGTTGGTTTCTTTCCTTATATCAAAAAGTATCTCGCCTATCTGCGTCTTTTCGGTTATAAGCTTTACGCCGAGCTCTTCGCAGTAAGCGGAAAGCGCGTCGACCTCCGTTTTATCGTAATCGTACCCGAGATCTATCGTTATCGCAACTAACTCGAAGGGGTTGGGATAAAAGCGTTTGAGCGCCGCCATAAGCGTTAAAAGAGTAACGCTGTCCTTCCCGCCGGAAAGACCTATGGCTATCTTGTCGCCGCGCTTTATCATTTTGAAATCTTCCACGGCTTTTCTTAAAGGCGATAAAAGTTGTTGCGTAGTCATATAAAAAACCTTTGCAATTTATTTAATAATATGATACAATTATTTTCGTAAAAAATCAAGCGTTCGAGGTAAAAATGGCGCAGGTAATATTACAATTTTTACAATCGATAACGAGTATTAAACAACTTATAGTGGCTTTGGTATCGATGTTTCCGCTCATAGAACTTAAAGGCGCGATACCCATCGGCGAAGGTCTGGGGCTTCCCATCTACCAGTCGGCGCTCATAGCGTATTTTGGCTCCACGCTCATTATAATACCCGTGTTTTTTTTGATGGTGCCGCTTTTTAAGTTGCTCAAAAAGATACCTTTCGTAGGAAAGTTTTTCTCAAAACTCGAACGCATGCTCCAAAACAGAGCCGAAAAAGTCGCCAAAAAGAACGAAAGCTCGTCCGAAGACGCAAATCGCCGTTTTTTGGTGAGAGCGCTTCTTATATTCGTCGCTATCCCGTTGCCGCTTACGGGCGTATGGACGGGCGCGGCGATAGCCGTTTTCCTTGATATGAAG